>JBBKVK010000219.1:0-27535 GCA_037968395.1 Saprospiraceae bacterium
TAGCAAAGAAGGGGAAGAATAGTTTTTATGTTTTATTAAAGGTAAATGGTTTGTTGAGTTTCGAGGGAAATCTCACTAATAGTTTTATCAATATGTTCTTTAATAGTTCAAGAACTTAATCCGTATTGCCTATATATTCAACCACAATAAATTATCCGAACTACTTTATTTTCCTTATGTCCAACTTACCATAACTTGCGAACAAAAATATGATCGAAAATCTAATAATCCGATCCAGTTTTAAGTTTCTATTAGTGACTAGAAAGAGCTTCTAAATAACTACTAAATGCGTCATATTTGACTAACAAAATCCATGAAGATTTTTTTATGAAGATCCAGATCCAAAACAGGATAAAGTGAAGCTCCGCCTCATGGTCACAAAGTACTAAAGTATTTCAATTTTTTCATTAGCTGATTAGACGCTTGGTAATTCTGAACGTTTGGAATGAATGAAGCTAGAAGTACTTTATCATCGACTCAACACCATGATGTATTATTATTATTTCAAAGGGGAAATAAGCTTATGATTTCTAAAACGATCAGGTCTAATATCTTTTTATCTTTGCTCTATTGTCTAAAATAAATCAACTCACCTTCTTCATATCAACCTTTGTGAATTTTGCTTTTAGCCGACCCTCTACCTTATACATTTGTTGCTTGTCCAATCCGTGAATAATGACTTTGATTAGATAGCGATCTTCCTCATCAAAAAGGTGTTCAATAGTAATTTTTTGATTGGGCAATACGTAAGGCATGGATAATAAAGATACCCGAATAGACTCTTTTACTTGATCAATATCACATGGTTTTGAGATCGAAAGTTCAATACTGTGACTAAGTACACCCGATTTTGGACTGCTACGTACTACCATATTACTGCTGAAAATATCATATGGAATATCGAGCATGGAACCATCTTCTAGTTCCATCCCTAAGCTCAATGCATTGAAGGAATGTATGGATCCATGTTGGTTTTGAACAATGATACGCTGACCAATTGAATAGATATTTCCTGCATGGTAGATCACACCAAGTATATAGTTTTTCATAGGCTTGTATAAGAGCAATACCAAAATTGTGGTAACGGCTATGCCTACCAGCGGTCTACTTACCAGAATACTTGCCAATACAGCTATTGTCAAAATCGGAGGGTAGAGCCTCTCAATAATATCTAACCTCAAATGCCATTGGCGAGCTTTTCTTCCTTGACCAATTGTGGGCAGTAATATTCGTTTAATGACTACGTAGGCTAAACCTATGAGCAGACCAATTAAGATTGTCCATATTAAATAACTATACCCAGGTAATTCATTGTTAAACAACTGTTGCATTCCGTCTATCTGATATTCCATTTTAGCATGATTATTTTGTTCATATTAAATTAGACCCCATGAATCTGCCTCCTTGATGAAAGCAGTTTGTATGAGTGGGTTCAATCTGAAGGTATTACCCAACACACTTTCAAGTACTCCATCCGACACAAGTTGTGAGATCATTCGACCAGCTTTGTCTTTGTCTCGATATTTAAAAAGCTTTTGGACTCTCTGAGCGTCCAAATGTTTGTGGATTATAAATTGTCCCATGAGCACCAACCATTCCTTTTCCACTATAAATGGGAATGGAAGAACAACTGGATAAGAAATACTGACTTTATCATCTTGATATGAATCAATATTATTTAACCACTGATACAGCGCTATACCGATCAAACCACCAGAGTTTTGGTAATACCGATCAGCCAGTTTTCGCAATTCCTTTTTACTAAGTCCATCTTCATCCTTGTCATTTAAGCTCAAGTTTAGTCCGCCCGCCATATGCCGTTCGAGCAAAACATCTTTAAGTGCTAATCTATCCATTGGGAGTAAGGATATTCTTGGTAATGTCAAGTCATCCAGCAGTCCTTGATCTTCCATTAATTTGAAAGCATAAGGATTACAAGTAAGGATAATCCTGCCATTATAATCGGCTTTATTGACTAGACTTACTAAATGCCTTATCGCCAAGTTTTGAGCATCCGAACGGTTCCACCACAGTTCGATGTCCTCAAATAGAAAAATCGTTTCTGCTTCTGAAGTTTCCAAGATAGATCTATTGGATTCTTTAACACCACTCAGTTTTGCCAATGTCTTTTTAAAATCAATAAGAGAGGTACTGCCAGTAACTGGAGGATAGATTTTAACCACTCTTTTGTTACTAACTTCTTTAGCTAGTGATTCTGCAAAGAAACTTTTGCCAGAAAGTGGTGCACCTAAAACAATAAGACTCGTGCCTTTACCAAGCTGCGGATTCATAATGCCTAGTGCTCGCTCCAGTTCTAGGTCACGATGTCGCAAAGATCCTATATTTGCAGATTGCCGCCCGACAAATAGCTGTTGGTAGTAAAAAGGAATCTGCTCATAGACTTTGTCAGAGACTCTCAATTTATCAGTGTAAGCTCTAAGTGCTTCATGCATATTAACACTAGACTGATTAATTAATTGAGCAGACTGTGTTAACGCATTTGTGCTTGTTGGATTGGATATTAAATTGATCAATTGTTCAATAGATGAGGATACACTCTCCGATGTCAATTCAAACGATTTTTTTAAGCTATTAACCCAACCACTCCCATGCACATTAGGAATCACTCGTACAGCATAATCCAAAAGTGAAGAGGCATTCATTGCACTATTGGCTTTATGGATAATATCCTCCAGTCGTTTAGCCAACTCCTCATTTTGAATATTAAAACGCTTATTCAAAGACATTAAATTTTCCTTCGCTATTTTCGCCAATTGTTTGATTTCAATAGAATCAAGAGCATCCTTCTCCAAATTCACTCTCTGACTTATTTTGTTTATTTCAAATTGTAATTTACTGAGTATTTCCATGTTTTCTCGATAAGCATGGGTTTGTTGCTTTCTAACAGGTCCATGAAGTACCTGGTTTAACAGATGAGCAAAACTGTTGAGTGAATCAATTGTGATTACTTCCACTTCATCACCTTGATGGAAAGAAATCTCATTCAGGCTCTCTAATTTCATTAAGTCTAATTGCTCTGGGAGTTCTTGTCCTGCAGTTTCAGCCCAAGTAAGCAGCGCTTGAATACGGCTCTCGTCATAAGTAAGTGATTGATCAACTTGAAGGACATTGTTATGATCAAAGTTTGTATTCTCTTCTAATTCACTAAACCATTGTTTGGCATCATTGAGTCGCCCCATAGTGACTGCAGTCATAGATGTATAAAGTTCCTGTCCTACCTGCTCTCCAATCTGCTCAATGACAAGTTGAACACCATGTAATTTAATGTCTGTCGCCATTTTGGAGCAAAGCAGATTTGTAATCCGAAACCAGTGATGAGGAAAATCTTTAAGGTCTGCCAGCAACGTTTTACGCTGTGTATTGCTCAACTTATTATTTGCTTCCTTCAAGGTTTTGTCATCCTTTAAAATTCCAATCAAATCCAAGAGCATCTCTCGTCCTGAGTTCTTTACAGATTGCTTTAATCTATGACATACATCTTGTGTTTTCTTGCTTGTTTCAATAAAACTCTTATTCAACCGATCACGATGGTCAATCGACTCATTTCCGATGATCGAGAATACTTTTTCACTTTCAATAATCCCATCTTTAAGTATATCAGTTAGAATTACTGTGGCTGCCCCTATTCTTGTTTGGATCTGCTTAGCATGCTCTAAGAATCTATTTTCTAGATAGATCTTTAATGGCTTTCGATAGGGTTTTTTCTGTTCATTAATTAAAATATGTTTATTTAATTTTGATGAGACCTGTTTTGGGAAATCAAGAAGCTTATTGCCAAACAAGGTCATTCTTTCTTTCATAAATGGAATGTCCTCTTCCTTAAAAAGATCCGTCCGATTGTTAGATTCTTTCAGCATGTACAACTGAGTATCTTCAAACTCCTTAGAATCTGTATTCATATGATGTACAGCTCCTTTATTGACATCATTGAGAAGAGCTTGAAAAACGTTTTCAAAGGAAGCTAACTCATTTTCGACTAAATCACTGGTGAGCTTTTCCATTTCTACTATGAGGCTAGAAAATTGTTCTTGTGCATCTGATGCTTGAAAAGTTGGGATCATTATTAATTCAGCCTCTTCTATCGCATCCGATAGACTCAAATTATCCGTATCCATTGGATTTAGCTGACCTACATCCTCTCCAAGTGTGGAGCTGGTTTTGACCAACAAAGTAGTAGCTATTGACTCAAACATTTCTGTCGTTTTTTCAACGAATTCCTTCTCTTCACCTTCTGGTATGTCTGGTATTCCAGCTAAAATAAGATCAGCCTTCTGGCTTTCAGCCTTCATCAAATCATAAGATGACTTCATTACCAAATGATTATTAATCACCATGACCGAGGCTTCTATTCGATAGCTGTCAAGTAATTTGTGTATTCTTCGTTCAAAGCCTTCCTTGCCAGTATCATTGATAAGGATCACTCGAATCTTGGCATTGTTCCATTCATTAGATCGACTGATGAACTTGATCAGGTTGAGAGTTAATTCAACATTGTTTTTCAAATTATGCCACCAAACATCAATTTGCTGGTATTTACCGAATTTTCGATTCCAGTCATAATCAAGGTATAGTACATTATAGTCCAGGGCTATTAGCTTTTGGGTCATTTGTGCAAACCAAATTGGATCCTTAGTATTCTTAGCCCAACCCAACATAATAGTATTGGGTTCTACTCCAGAAAATCCGTAAGTGCTGGCTATCGTTTCTATCCCTTGGAATACATTTTTAACTTCCTGTCTACGTCCAAAAATGCCATGTTCCTTCAGCACTGGATCATGAACAGATTGTTTATGTTTTGGAAAGAGTACTTCGGCGTCAGGATTCTCCACCAAGTCAAAATTAGAGACCATTCCCACTTTCCCGGCAATCGCTTTAGATATCTCAATCAAATGGGGTCTATTCTCGGTTCCTCCAGAAAAAAGGAGGATATTAGGTTTCCAATTACGTGATGTGTCATCGGTTGCATCCATCTTTTGGAGGCCTTTTAAAATCAAAGAAGACCAAACACTTATCCATACGTCGCCAGTACTGAGAGCGAGTTGTCTCCTCTGAAGGAAAACGTAGATTCCTCCAATAACGATAAATGCCGCGATCATGGCTCCTGGGTTCAATTGAAACATGACTGCAAACGTTGCAATGAATCCTAATAGTCCGATCCATCGCTTAACCTTGAAACTGGGTGAAAAATCTGCACTAGCCCAACTTTCTAGAAAAAAGGAAAGATTGATAAAACCATAAGCAGCCAAATAAAACATTGAGCAAACTTCTGCGATCATATCCAACTCACCGACGAGCACTCCACATTCTGCTATGAGCAAGGTGATTAGTAATGCATTTCTTGGCTCTTTGTCTTTACCAACTCCTTTGCCAAAAATCTTTGGTGTAATACGATCTATTGACATAGCTTGTAGAATACGTGGCCCACCAAGTATCCCTCCAAGAGCAGAAGAAAGCGTTGCTCCCCAAATACCAGCAACCACCGCAGGAGCAAATAGTGCAATTTTCATGAGAACGTTGTAGTCTGTACGTAACATCTCAGGATCGATAGCATATGCCATGAATACGGCCATAGAAATATACACTACAAAACCAACTACGATAGCAGCGATTGTACCTCCAGGTATGGATTTCTTTGGGTCTTGCAAGTCTCCCGACATAGCTATACCAGCTGTAAAACCCGTTACGGCTGGAAAGAGGATAGCGAAAATGGTCATCATTGAAAGCCCATCTGACGGTCCGAATGATGCAACTTCGGCAGGTGCGTATTCCCACGTACCTGCAAAAATAGATACCAAAGAAATGACGATTGCCGCCATGATAAAGTATTGTGTCTTTATAGCGAAAGATGTACTTATAATTGCTATTGCCGCCAAAGTAGTTAAAGCTATAGATCCTGAGATTCTTAGACCGTTAATTGAAGTGTCAAAACCCAAAAAAGCATTAAAACTCTCTGCAAAGCCCACCAAATATAAAGCGATACTCAAGGCAGTTGCAATCCAGAGCGTAATTCCGATGGCTCCACCAATTGGAAGACCGAGACTTCGAGACAAAACATAATAGACACCACCAGCACCTACTTTCTTGTCAGTAGCAATGGAAGAAATACTGAGACCTGTGGTAACAGAGATGACATGTGCTACTACAATTAGGAGAATAGCTCCTACCAGCCCGGCATTTCCCACAACCCAACCGAGTCGCATGTACATGATAACACCAAGAATAGTAAGTATGGAAGGGGTAAAAACGCCCCCGAAGGTTCCAAATTTTTTAGTTGCCATCTTCAAATATAAAAAAGTTCTAATAAAAAAAAGACAAGTTACAATGATTAGTCTTAACAAACCTATATCAGACAATAATAGGAAATTCTGATGGGTAGAAAAGCAAAGTTATAGCTAATCATAGCCTAATTTTTCCAAGGATTATATCATTAATTAGTGGTTGGTTAAAAGAAGTGTAAAGGAATCTAGTAAAAAACAATTCTAAAAGTATTACAAGACAAAGGACTTGATGATAGGAGTCTAATACGCTTTTTAAAGTGATATGGGACAATACTAAATCTTCATCCTACAATACCTTAATTTCTGTTAATATTTATTACTTTTAAGCCTAAATTTAGAATATGAAATACTTAGTATACATTTTTTCAATTGCCTTACTTTTTATTCAATGTGGAGAAAAGCAAGCATCAATTTCTAATGATGCAAACTTAGGAGAGGTGACTTTTGAGGTAACAAGTACTGATGAAGCTGCTCCGTTTTTTCATGAAGGATTATTATTGTTGCACAGTTTTGAGTTTGAGGATGCTGCCGAAAAATTTGTAAAAGCGCAGCAATTAGATTCTAATTTTGTGATGGCTTATTGGGGAGAGGCGATGTCATATAATCACCCACTCTGGAGTGAGCGATTTAGTGAAGAGGGGACTGCGGCATTGTTTAAATTGGCGAAAGCAAAGGAAGATAGATTGGCAAAGGCGAAAACACCTCTAGAACACGATCTACTTGAAGCCGTGGAGATCTTATATACGGAAGGAGATAAAGAATCACAGGATGTAGCCTACAAAAATCAAATGGAAACTCTCTATAAGAAATATCCAGATCACAATGAGGTTGCCGCATTTTATGCATTGTCATTATTGGGAGCGTCTAAAAGTAGAACGGCAGATGATAATTATGAAGTTGGGGCAAAGATCGTCCAAGGTATAATAAAGGAAAACCCTCATCACCCTGGAGCATTACATTATTTGATTCATTCATATGATGACCCTCAACATGCTTCACTAGCATTGGATGCTGCAAATAGATATTCTAAAGTAGCTCCTAATGCTGAACATGCATTGCACATGCCTTCACATATTTTTGTAGCGTTGGGTATGTGGGACGAAGTGATAAAGAGTAATATAGCCAGTTACGAAGCAAGTGTACTGCGAATGAAGGAAAAAGAACTTGATAATGATGCCAGAGGTTATCATGCCTATAAATGGCTTATGTATGGCTATCTTCAAAAAGGAAATTTTAAAAAGGCAAGAGAGATGGTTTATAATATGAAACAATATTGTAACGAAAAGCCATCTAGTAAGGCTAGAGCTCACTATATAATGATGAAAGCAGATTACTTGTCCGAGTCTGGCAATTGGGCAGATTCTCTAGCCAATGAAATTGTAGATTTGGATAAATTAAACTTACTTGTTCAAGGAGTTCAAGTTTTTACGCAAGGAATGTCCGGATATGAAAATGGAAATAATGTTGTCTTGAATACAGCAATCAATGAATTAAATATCATGAAATCAAAAGCCGAATCACAAATGGTAGTGGGTGCTACTCAAATCTGTAGTGGAGTGTCTAGATATTTACAACCTCCATCTGTCGATGAAGTGAATAGTATAAAGGTGCTAGAGTATGAGTTGAAAGCATCTTTGGCCTTGCTAAATAAGGATGAAAAGTCTGCCGAAAAGTGGATGCAAGAAGCTACTAATATGGAAGAAATAACAGCCTACACCTACGGACCGCCAAATATTGTGAAACCATCTTTCGAATTATACGGAGAATGGTTGGTGTCAAAAGACAGAAAAAAAGAAGCTCAAGAGCAATTTGAAAGAGTGTTAGAGCGAGCTCCAAAAAGAAGATTAGCAATGATGGGTCTCAAACAAGCAAGTTCGTAATGTGTCTATAATCAGTTGACTAAATTAGCGATATTGACTTAATTAAGATTTGAAGTTGAGTAGAAAACTGGTGATGGATTGAACTGATTATTGCAGTACTTTTTTAATATATATTTGTCTTGTTTGGATAAATAGATGGTTCGTTAAAACCTATACATTTTTTACTTAATTTTTTGTTTTGAATAGTCTTAAATGAGCGTTCTTTCCCTCTCTGATTATAATGTCAACAATTTCTTCAATATCCTTTTTTGAAGTTCTAAAATTAACAACACAAGCTCTTAAGCAATATTTTCCATGCACAACCGCATTTGATAGAAAAACCTCCCCTCCAGTTTGTAATACATTTAATATCTCCTCATTTAAGGTATTCAGATAGGTTTCTTTATCTTCCAGACTACCTAAATCGTTAGTTGGAATGTATCTAAAAGTCGCAATGCTTAAATTTTGAGAAACGGCTTCCAATTCTGGGTGTTTGTCCGCTAAGCCATATAACATTTCTGAGAGTTCAATATCTTCACTAATTAATTTTTCATAACCACTTCTTCCTACTTGTTGTAATGTTAACCATACTTTCAAAGCCCTAAATCCACGGGAGTTTTGCAATCCAAATTCATAATAATTTTGAGGTTTTTCACCTTCTGTATTACTAAAATTATAATATTCCGGATGTGAACTAAAAGTGTCAATTAAATGCTGTGGGTTTTTCACAAGCGTACATCCTGCTTCCAATGGACTGTATAGCCATTTATGAGGATCGAGAGCAATAGAATCTGCTTCTGAAACACCTTCAAACATGCTCTTAAAAGAAGGGATAACCGCTGCAGGAATGCCATAAGCACCATCAATGTGAAACCACAAGTCGTATTTCTTACAGATGATGGATAAATTCTTTAGGTTATCAACCACACCTGTACTTACGTCTCCTGCTGTTCCAATAACCATTATAGGTTTACAACCATTTTCTATATCTGCTATAATTGTTTCTTCTAAAATTATCTCATCTATTTTGTTTGATGGAGTTGTTGGTATCCACCGAATTGATCTAGTTCCTAAGCCAAATAATATAACAGCTTTTTCAACCCAAGTATGCGTTGATTTAGAGCAATAAATAGTCATTTTATCCGAAGTGTTTGAAATTCCATACTCTTTGATACTTAATGGAGCTTTTGCGGTTCTAGCAGCTAAAAAAGCAGTAAAATTCGCCATATTACCTCCACTTACTAATATGCCACCATAATTTGGTGATACACCAATAAATTCAGCCAACCACTTAATCGTTTGCTTTTCAATTTCTGTAGCTATAGGGCTTAATATTTGTGCACCTACATTAGGATTAACTGAAGATGCTAACAAATCGGCCAAGGCGCCTAAAGGAGCTGCTGAAGATGTAATATATCCTAAAAATTTTGGATGACCATTGAATAGTGAATTGTTGAATAATAAATCGGTTGTTTTTAACAATAATTCAGCTGGTGGTGTACCATTTTCTGGTAGCGAAGCATCTCCTAATATTTTTTGTAATTCACTCGGAGTTTTAGTTGTTGTAACTGGTTTTTCATCAATCGAATCAAGGAAATCAGCAATTTTATCAATTAATTGATATCCTAATTTCTGAAAGTCCTTCTTCTTTAATTCAATCGATGTTTCTCTTGGTTTTGACATGTTATCGAAAATTTTTTAATTAATTTAAATTTTAGATTCAGTGAAGATCATTGTTTCTAAAATTACAAAGTGTTAAGTGCTTTATATTGTCAAATTTCATTTTTTACATCTATCATTTTATGATTGGCTGCAGCTTTTGATTTTATACCTGAAGGTACCTATGTTCTTTAATACCAGTAACAAAACAATGGGAGATATTGTAAATCTGAGTTTTGTTATGTTGCGGTTTATATGTTTTCTGTCTTTTTAAAGAATTCAATAATTATTTCATCCTTTAGCAGTTTTTCTTTGGTATATTCCACAATTGAGTCAGATGATATTTGAGGACTTTCGATTTGCAATGATCTTAAAGACTTGTCTTTTTGTGGAGCAATAAGTATTGTCTTTCCAAAATTTAAATCAAAAAGTCTTGTATTGATAATAGCATAATTATTATTTTCAGCTGTATGAAAAGCCAGAAAATCTATTCTATTGTTTTTGGTTGTAATAAATCCTTGCCCTAAATAGTCCGGATGATTTCTCGAAATGACAACGCTTTGATTCAATTGATAATTTACATTATCAATGGTGTCTGTCAAAATCAAAATTTGAAAAAATACTTCGTCTTTCTGGTCACCTAATCGATCTCGATTTAGTTCACTTTTACCAACAGCATAACCATTCATAATTATGGTTTTAACTCCTAATTGAAACTGCTCGTATAGAGTTGATAGCCCTTTAAAACTATTCTTGCCGATTAAGTCATAGTTTGGAACAGGAAAAACTCCAATTTCAAAAGGTCCTAAATCACCAATTCCAATTTGTTGTTTATCATTTTCAAGCATTTTTAAATCCCAAGTAGCCGTATCGTTTCTATAACTCAAATACTGACTTCTTTTTTGATTATTCCAAATGCCCTTTAATCGCTCAACTTCAGATGGCTTTTCTGTACAGCTAAAGGTAATTATTGGCAAAATTAAAAATAATAATATTTTCTTCATACAGTTTTGTTTTTATGCAATACGAATCAAGTAAGTAAACCCAAATGTTAGCAAATACACTATAAATATAGTTTACTTAATTCATAGCTCGGTTTTTATTTGGCATTATTGAAGGCTTAATAGACAATTAGCTTTTGGCAAATTATGATGAAGTATTTAGCGGAGCTCACCTTTTTACAATTTGCTATCTGAAAATTTTATCCTTTTTTTAAATTCAGAAAGTGTTCTTTTGTTTTATTGTCAAATTTTTCAATTGCATATCGAAGAGATATTCTCGACATTTTAGTAGCATATTTGTTAAGGAATTGTTTTAGTTTTTCTTCATTCTTCTTTCCTGCCTCCCTTATCCAACTTCCAACAGCTTTTTGAACATACTCATCAGTGTCATTTACAAGAATTTCAGCTATATTAAATGTGTCTTCTATTTCATTTTTACGTATAAAATAGTAAGTGCTAACAATTGCTGTTCTTCGCTCCATTGGGTTTTTGGATTTTGCTAAATCGTACAAAACATTTCTGTCCTTGTTGAACAAATATCCTCCAACCACATAAGGTGCAGCTCTATCTACCATTCCCCAATTGTCGATCCATTTATGGTTATCAATATAGGCACTGTATATATCCTTCATTTCTTCGGAAGAAGTTGTCTTACTTCTTGCTTTCCAATCTAAAATAGATACTGCACCAAGTCGGTGATTATGGTTTTCATCTTTTAACAATTTCACAACCTCAAATACAGGAATTTTCTGATATTCTTTTGCTAACGAGAATATTTCCCTTTTCGGAATTTCTCCTGAATAATCTTGTCCGATTATTTTTAAAGTCTCAATAAATTCTTTAGCAGACATTTATTATTGTTTACAGGCTTGAATCCTGGTCATTTCGTGATTAAGATTACCCATTTACACCACCAGCTGAATTGTAACCTAAATACTCAACTTCCTCTTCTTTAAAATGAATACCGTAAGCTTCTAACTCCTTCAAAATAGGCGTATAGACCTCTTTGTTAATTGGTCTTTGAACACCTGGAGTTGTTATTTCTTTATTGAGAATCTTGAGGGCAGCTATAGCTACAGGAAGACCCACTGCTGTCGCCATTGCAGTAAATGTTTGATCTTCTCCTATCAAAACCATTTTACTGTCAATCTGATGTTTTTTGCCTTTCAATTCATAACCAAACTTGTGATACATAACGATCATATCTTTATCGTCAGGTTTCAAAGTCCACTTGTCCATTAATATTTTTTGAAGTGCTTGAGCAGGAGTAGCATTTTTAATACCTATCTTTTTCTCTTTGTTAAAAATATCTAACTCTAATAATTTTTCCCACATCAAATCATCCTGGTCAATTCTCAAAGCATATCTCATTTTTAACTCTACTGAATCTGTAGGAGAAAAAGGTAAAAAAAGATTGATAAAATCTCTGTAACTCAAATCTTCAGATTTATCAATTTTATAAGAATCATCTGTCAATCCAAGTTGGACAAACATATTCCAAGCCTTACTAAATCCAATTCGACGCATCGTTCCTCTATACAGCGTAAGAATATCTTCCAGACTATATATACTACGATATTTTAATGAATTCCTATTGGCTAATGCTTCAAAACGGCCATATCCTTCGACATCTAAAAATTCTGTTCTTCTAAAAAGTCGGTGGTATGGGATATATTTTGTTGTCCCTTCTTGGATAAATTCGGCTGCCCCTCCTTGTCCAGCAAGGACAACATTTCTTGGATTCCAAGTAAATTTGTAATTCCATAGATTATCATCGCTCTCTGGAGCAACTAGACCACCAGTAAAAGATTCGAACATCAATATTTTTCCTCCTGCATCTCGAATCCGATCTATGACTTGCATCGCACTCATATGATCGATTCCTGGATCAACTCCAATTTCATTCATAAAAACTAAGCCGTTTGCTTTGGCATCTACATCCAATGCTTGCATCTCATCACTAACATAAGAAGCTGTCACTAAATGTTTTTTATACAAAATACAATCCTTTGCCGCTTCGATGTGAAATCGAGCAGGTAACATAGAAATGACAAGGTCTGCAGATTTAATAGCCGTACTTCTTTGAGGAGCATCAAAAACATCAAGTTTAATGCCTTTTGCATTTGGATGACCTTGAGTAAACTTTTGGGCACTTTCTTCAGATAGATCACCAATAGTGATGAATAGATCTTCACTTGTTGATTTATTTAGTAAGTATTTTATCAAAGAAGTCGCTGAACGTCCTGCACCAATAATCAATATTTTCCTCATTTCTATTACTTATTTTTAATTTGGGCAAATGTAGTTAAGTGAATTGGTAACTGTGAATAAACAATACAGTTTATGAAATTTAACATAGTAAATGTCCCACATAAAATCTAAGTCAATCTAGTATAAGGTAAAGTCTAAAACAAACTGGACTCTTCATAGTATAGACGAGCCTTTTTTAACAAAGAGCTGGGTCTATATGTGCAGATTTTATGCTAAAAATATGGGTATAACCTGTATAAGGCTTAAAGGCTAGATTTATCAGTTATAATTTTTACCTATATATTTTCGTGCATCACTTAAAGTTACTTATATACAATATCATGTATATTCTTGATTTAATGGAGATTTTCTACCTAATAGAGATAAATTGATATCCTATGGTGATGTATGATTAAGCTCACAACCCATCTTTATGTAATTTCATAAACCTCAAATTATACCCATTCCCTTTAGTTACAAGTTTAGTAAGATCATAAAAGGCTTTAGGCACTAGCCCTTGCCTGGCTAAGGAAATTGAATTGCTCCAAGGGTATAGTTTTTCATAATCCTTCATTGTAAAATCAACAATATCATAGTTGCCAGAACATCCTTCTGTAAGCATTTCTCTTCGACTTGTCAAACCTGCTGTAGCTAAACATAATTCAAAATAGCTTGGAACAGTGATCGGATGATCGTCTGTAATGCAAGCATTGTAATCGTTAGTTTGGATGAGAACATTGTCACTTACAAGATAATAAATAGAATAATAAAGCAATCCATCTACACACCTATCAAAGTGGTCAAAACAATACATATTAGATCGCATTTCGAAATCATCTTTCCCACCCAGAGTCTCGTTTAAATATTCTCCCGACTCGGTAAATATTTCAATTTGGTCATTAAAAATAGCCTCGAATGCAGGAATTGAAACTGATCCTTTAATTTTTTCAGATCCAATGGAATACTTGAGTTCGTATCCATCAGATTCCCTAAAATAGGCTAAAAATGTTTCATCTAGTTTAATATTGAGATCATTTTCTACAAAATTGACACTTTCTTCATCCACAGGATCGAATGTCTCGAAATACTCGATCTTTACATCAATAGTTTTAAGATATTCTCCTAACTCTTTAAATCTCTTTAAGAAATTGTTGGTTAAAATATTAGGCGTCACGAGTTATTTTTTGAGGAATAATTATAATTATCATTTATCTAGTTTCTGAAATCAGTAATCTTCTTATATTTTCATGAAAACCCTTAGTGATTTTTTTATGGAAAAAGGGATATAGCCACTTATCACGAAAATTAGAATCGCTTTTAAAATAACTTGTATGAATAATTTTAGTTGAATTATCATCATCTGAAATAAATTTTAAGTGTTGCACTCCTAGGGATTGATTCCCTTTAACATAACTAAACTCAATGATTTTTTCTAAAGTATCTATTGTAATAATTTCAAATACAACAGGAATATTATAAAAACCAGACAAAAGTTTAAGGTTTAGAAAATAAACCTGTCCTGTATTAGTATAAGCCGATGAATCATCAGAATAAAATATTTTAGCTGGGGATTTCTGAAGCATCAACCCATTCGATATGATTCGATTACTCCACAATTTTGAAGGATTTGTCGATAAATATATTTGCCAAACATCCTGAAGGTTGGCATTTAAAAAGACAGTCATTTCGTTCTTATTGTAAAGTGATAAATCGTCCCCTTTAGTCCAAGAAGGCTGTATTTCATGGAACTGATGCTTCCCTTCCTCTATTTGACGTTCCACATATTTTCTGACTGTTTTTTGCTCAATTTGCTCTAATTTGATATCATTAAATGTGCACTGTCCATCCAATGGTATTTGAAAGTGTATAAAGATAATTAGTAAACCGAACTTTAAAGTAATTTTCATTATTTAACTAAATAAATTAATCAATGGTTTAGCCTCTTAAAACTCGGCTTTATTTGAATTAATGTATGTTTAATCCATCTAATCTTGAGATACTTTTTGTGGAAATTTTGAAATATCCATAAAGAAAATTTCCCAAGTATGTCCATCAAAATCTTCTATCGTTCGTTGTTGCATAAATCCATAATCTTTCATTTCAGTTGGTTCTATTCCTCCTGCCTTTAAACCATCATTCATCATTTTATTCACTGCTTCAATATTGTCCATTGATAATGAAAAAAGGCCTGCTAATTTAGATTTGGTGTCGGCAATTGGTTTAGTTGCAAAGGAAGAAAATTTTTCGTGTGTCAAAAGCATCACAAAGATGCTTTCACTCCAAACCATACATTTACCTGATTCGTCAGAAAACTGTGGGTTGTTAGAAAATCCTAATGCAGTATAAAATTTCATTGCCTTTTCAAGATCGGTAACTGCTAAATTTATAAATATTTGCTTGCTCATATATTATTAGTTTAAAGTTACAATTATATCACTTTTTTTCCAATACTTGGGCTGTTTGGAACTTAAAAAGTTAATACCTGAAATGCTTCGTCTGCCCTAACCCTGTAGCGGTGCACTGAGCTTTGTCGAAGGGGGAATCAAAGCTTATATGGATTATCGAAGTACAACTTCAGTAAGATAAACGATTAAACAAGGAGGTCGAAGACCCCGTAAACAGAGGTGAAGTGGTTAAACATAAATAATCAAGATAAAATATCTATACTATTTTATGAATTCACCTATCTTTGAAGCTTAACAACTATGCTAAATGTCACTTCAGTCAGAATTAGTATCACAAGGCAATTTTTTATTTAAACACCGCAGCAACCTACCATTATTATTACTAATGTTGGGCATTGCTGTTATGGGATATTCTATTTATAACGGATTCTTTTTAGATTACTTGCAGCCGCGATACGAGATCTTATCGCTCATCATCGGTCTCTTAGGCTTATTTATTAGAATCGTCACCGTAGGATATACCCCCGTCAATACATCTGGTAGAAATACCAAGGTACAGTTAGCGGACGAATTAAATACAACGGGGATGTACAGCTTAGTGAGACATCCATTATATCTAGGCAATTATTTGATGTGGTTGAGTATCGCAATATTAACACAACACATTTGGTTTATCTTGTTATTCATTACCTGTTATTGGCTTTATTATGAGAGGATCATGATTGCAGAAGAGTCATTTTTGATCAGTAAATTTGGAGAAATTTATGCTGATTGGGCAAACAAGGTACCTTCATTCATCCCTCGAAAATTTAGATGGACAAAACCAAAATATCCTTTCAGCTTCAAAAAAGTATTAAAGAAAGAAAAAAATGGCCTTTTCGCTTTATTTTTGATTTTCTACTTATTTAAAGGCGTAGAAACATTCCTTTTAGATGGTGAAGTCGTGCTTGGAGGCTGGCAGTATTACGGTATGATCATCACTGGAATCATCTATTTAATACTCAAAGTATTGAAATATCGAGGATTTTTTGATGAGAAAGGCAGGTAATTGAAGGAAATTACAAATATATATAAGGCATTCAAAGCCAATGAGGGAATGCAAAAAATGGCTCTTGCCACTGTCGTATTTGTTGAAGGGTCTTCCTATCGTAGGATTGGGGCTAGAATGCTGGTATTTGAAGATGGTAATTGGATAGGAGGCGTTAGTGGTGGATGTCTAGAAGGCGATGCATTAAAAAAGGCAAAAAGAGCAATATTAAACCAATATCCTTCGATTATTACCTATGACACCAGAGAAGAAGATGATTATCAAATCGGGGTAGGCCTAGGCTGCAATGGATTGATTAAAGTAATGTTCGTCCCGATAGTTAGTGGTATGGTATTTCATCCGATCGAAGTATTAAATACTTCAATTTCATCAAGAGAGATTACATTTCTATACCATATCATACAATCTAGTCACAAAGACATATTGGGTAGGGTATATGATCAATCTAGCAAAGATCAATTAGTCAATGACACTTCAAAATTGGGTTTCGATATTCTAGGTAAATTATCGCAAAACTATTCACCTAAGTCTACAAGACTTCGATTTCAGAATGATACCGATGCCCTTGATATTTTAGTTGAATCCATTAAACCTACTGTTAAGCTTATATTGATGGGCCACAATAAAGATATCATCGGTATGTGTCAATGTGCTATTCAACTGGGATGGTGTATATCTGTATTTGGCAGACTGAGTAAGATGCCTAAAGAAGTCTTTCAACTGACCAATAATGTATTTGAATATGAAGACTTAAGCCCAAACGATTTTGATGCTTATACTGCTTTTGTCTTAATGACTCATGACTTAGATCGAGATGTATTAATATTAAAAAAATTAGATAATTCGAAGTTAAAATACATAGGTATCATGGGTCCTAAAACCAGGTTTGATAAATTAATAGAAAAGCTCATTGTCAATGATTCTAGCTTAAATATACAAAACCTTAAAGACTCTTATGCTCCCATAGGTCTAGACATTGGAGCCGTATTGCCCGAGGAGATTCACATTTCGATAGCGGCCGAAATCATTGCAGTATTTAATGAAAGAGTGGGAACTTCCCTAAGAGAACGCATAGGTCCAATCAACGAATAAATGACTGTAGAGCTAATCTTTATATTCCTACTCATTGCGATACTATATTCATCTATTGGATTTGGAGGAGGATCAAGTTATTTGGCAATCCTATCATTGTATGCATTTGATCAAAGCGAAATGAAGTTAATTGCTCTAATATGCAATATCACGGTAGTGTTAGGGGCATCTATCCTTTATTATCGAAAAGGATTAATAAATTTCAATAAAATGCTGCCTCTGATTTTATTAAGTGTCCCGCTATCTTTTCTTGGCGGCAAAATTGTATTACCCAAAGAAGTTTTCTTGACATTATTGGGAATTGTTTTGATAATGGCTGGTGTACTAATTTTAATTAGAAATGATGCTAACTATAATCAATCCAATAGTATCACAAGACATGATAATATTAAAAATGCTGGCATAGGAGGGGTAGTGGGCTTCATCTCTGGATTGGTTGGCATCGGTGGAGGCATATTCCTATCTCCAATTTTATATTTACAAAGATGGGATAGCCCAAAGATCATTGCTGCTACTTCTTCTTTGTTTATTCTTGTAAATTCAGTGGCTGGCATTCTGGGTAATATATCCAATGGAATTCCCAATGTAAATTGGATGCTAGTATTGGCTTTGATTATAACTGTATTATTAGGAGGTCAGATTGGTACAAGACTTTCTATTCTTAAACTGAAAGGAATTTGGATAAAAAAGGCAACTGGCTTATTGATATTAATTATAGGGTTTAAGATTGTAATAAAAATTATTTTAAAATGATTAATGTATTGATCTCAGAGGACGAATTAACAATTAGTAGCGTTGAAGCAATGTTGTCAGATGCTGGTTCGGGAGGGAAAGTCTATTTTGTTGGCGCTGTCAGAAATGTCACAAAAGGCAAAAAGGTTACTTCACTAGAATTTGAATGTTACGAGCCAATGGCGTTAAAAGAAATGAATAGTATTGCACTCCAAGCTCAAGCAAAATGGCCAATAAACAATATTGTCATCCATCACAGAATAGGAAAACTAGCAGTAGGAGAGTACCCAGTAATAATCGGAGCAGCATCAGCTCATAGAGGTGATGCCTTTGCTGCATGTCAATATATGATCGATAGATTAAAAGAAACAGTACCTATCTGGAAAAAAGAACAGTTTATTGATGGCGAAATATGGGTTTCTGCTCACCCATGAAGCACAGGTTACGCCTAATTACTTGATAAAATGACAATTATAAAATTATTTTTAAAAAAGTATTCCATAAATTGACAAAAATTATTATTATCTTTGCAGCCCGAAAACCATTTGATTAGTTTTATCTATTTACAATAAATACTGATTAAATAAATATTTGGATGGATGTGATTTTTTGACTTCATAATCAGTAATTATATTCTATTCAGGCTTGAGATGACGGATGAAGATTCTAATTTCAGGTGTAAACTAAAATTTTTACATGAAAGTTCTTTTTGTGACTCAGGAGATGAATCCTTATACTGTCTTAACAGAGATATCGAAATATTTCCAAAAACTTCCACACAAAACCCAAGACAGTGGTAATGAAATCAGGGTGTTAATGCCAAGGTTTGGTTCCATAAATGAAAGAAGACATAGACTCCATGAGGTGGTTCGTCTTTCTGGGATGAATATCATCGTGGATGATGAAGATTACCCATTAATCATCAAAGTGGCTTCATATCCTGGAGCAAGATTGCAGGTTTACTTCTTAGACAATGAAGAATTTTTCAAAAGAAAGTTTATGTTTCAAGATGCAGATGGCAATGATTATAAAGATAACCAAGACAGAATGGTTTTCTTCTGTAAGGGTGTTATGGAGATTGTAAAGAAATTTGGTTGGCCACCAGACATTATTCACTGTCATGGTACAATGACAAGTTTGGTACCATTATATGTGAAAAAAGGGTACCATAAAGACCCAATTTTTTCTCATTCTAAGGTTTTGTACAGTGCTTACACAGATGTGCTCAGCCAGTCTTTTAACGATGGGTTTCTAGAAAAAGCCGCTATTAATAATCTTGTAGCTGCAGATATAGAACCATTTATGGAAGATGGTAAAGTTAACCTCCATAAAGGAGCTATCGCTTTTAGTGATGCCGTACTTATGGGAAATCCTGAGATCAACAAATTAGTTGAAAAATACACAACTGATGATCAAAAGATATTTGAATATGTTGAAGAAGGTGAGCAGAATGATGCAATTTATGAGTTCTATGATGAGTTCATAGAAGAAGAAGAGGAAGAAGATTAATTAATTACACCTTCGATCTTTTTTAAAAGTAATTTTAATTGAATACATAGATTCAAGAGCGTTTTGTATAATCCTCACTGATTGTTGAGTGCAATATTATTTAGGAACGGGCAGGTTAGAAAACATTACTAGAAACTTATTGTGGTAACTAACCCTAAGTAGGAAGACACAAGGTCCGCAATACTACTTTAGGCAGCTGGGGAAAAGGTATGAAAACTGAGCATTTTGATTTACAGTCAAGCACACATTTATAGATTTTAGAAATGTTCAGTCGTGAACCAGATTGGCAAACTAGTTTTTTTTTGGAGCATCTGTCTTTATCTAAAGGATTCAATGCTAAAAAGTAAAAATTTACGTTCTTTTTTAACCATGAAATTATTAGAAGGGATGGATTTATTTTACTTTAAATTATTACAAAATCAACAGTGATTTCTATTTTTAAAGGAAATCACTTTAATATTATACATTTATTTAATATTTTAGCGTTTTAATACACATAATGATAAAATACCAATTATTACTCCTTGCTGTTATTACACTATTTAGTGCATGTCAAGAATCATCTAGCATTGGCAACAACCTTTTAGATGACGAAAGATTTGATATTCAATTTACTGATGATTTCAGCTTAACAAGTAGTACCATTCAAGGTAAAAGAATAATTTCATATCAAAAAAACCTAGCACTTAATCTGTGTACAGTAGGTAAATTAGATGATCCTTTTTTTGGTGTAAGCACCAATGATGTGTTCTTTACAATAGGTTTCAACCCTTTTATCTCAATCCCAGACTTTTCGACAGGCACTTTAGATTCTATGGTATTTGTTATAAGCTATGACTCGATAGGTAATTATGGAGATCGTAATGCCGTTCACAATCTCGAAATTCACAACTTAGAGCAAGATCTAACAAATATAGACACTGTTTATATGGATGAAGATTTTGCATATGGCTCAGAAATTCTTGGTTCAAGGTCTTTTATTGCAAGACCTACTGATAGTGTTAGTATTATAAATCATACTGATACAACTGCCCAAAAGTTGCCAGCACAAATCAGAGTTAGAATGAACGACGATTGGTCTAAAAAACTATTTGAAGATACATTGTTATATGTAGACAGTGAGTCTTTAAGCACTTACATAAAAGGATTTTATCTTACAAATACTCCTTCAGTATCAGCATTACTTGGTTTAGATCTAAGTGCAACAGCTAACGCTGAAGCTGGCAAAAATAGATTGAATGTCTATTATACAGATACTGATAATGTAAAGAAATTATATACTTTCAGGATTGGTGTGAAAAAAGGTACTTTGTCAAAATCAGATAAAGGTTCTACCTTGGCAAAACAACTAGAAGAAGGTTCTACTGCTGGAGATTCCCTTAGCATTATTGGTTCCACTACTGGTCAAAACACCGTAATTACTTTTAATGATTTATTGTTCTTAAAAGATAAGATAGTTAATCACGCAAAACTAAAATTCTATACTGCAGAAATAGCTAATAATGATATAATTTCTTATCGACCAATAAGTCAATTGTTAGCAAGTCAAAAAGACAATAGTGGAAATTTGGCAGTAATAAAAGACATTTCAGATTTAACGATAAGAAATATTAGTATAATTAATGGATTTGGAGGTAATTTAACTACTGAAAATGGCGTAAGTTGTTATACTATGAATATTACCAATAGATTAAAGGAAATGATTGAATTAGATCTAGTTCCAGAAGAAGCTAACATTATTTTAAGTCCAATATCAAGACACCAAATCCCAAATAGAACAATAATATTTGGAAGCAGCAATTCGCAATACCCCATTACTTTAGAAGTAACATATACCCTCAAATAGGGCGTATATATACAATTGAAAATACATACTTAACTTTATTATAAATGTGTGGAATAGTAGCATATGTAGGAGAAAGACAAGCTTTCCCGATTCTATTAGAAGGACTAAAGAGATTAGAATATAGAGGCTATGACAGTTCGGGTATTTCCATAATAAATGGAGGCATTACCACAGTAAAAAAGAAGGGTAAAGTTAAAAAATTAGAGGAAGCTGCAGAAAATGTAAATACAGACGGTACCATTGGTATAGGCCACACAAGATGGGCTACACATGGTAAACCAGATGATCTAAATGCACATCCACATGCATCTAATAATAAACGATTGACTTTAGTCCACAACGGGATTATTGAAAATTATTTAAGTCTAAAAAAAGTGCTCATCGAATATGGGTACGAATTCAACTCTGAGACAGATACAGAAGTCTTAGTTCAATTGATTTCTTATTTTCAAGATAAGTTTGAACTAAAAATTGAAGATGCTGTCATGAAGGCATTGGAAAAAGTCATTGGTGCATTTGCGATTGTTGTTATTGATAAAGACAACCCTGATGTAATAGTCGGTGCTCGTCGTTCTAGTCCTTTAGTATTAGGTATTGGAGAAAATGAATATTATATAGCATCTGATGCAACGCCAATCATTAAGTATACTAAGAAAGTTGTTTACCTTAATGATGACGAAATTGTAGCAGCCTATAGAGATGGTACATTCACAGTAAAAAATATCAAAAACGAAATACAATCACCTAAGGTACATGAAATCGATATGAAAATCGAATTAATGGAAAAAGATGGTTTTGACCATTTTATGCTAAAAGAGATTTACCAACAGCCAACAACTATGGCCGATGCCATGAAAGGGAGAGTAAATTCAGAGAGTGGTTGGTTGATGTTAGGTGGTATGGAGGACCATATATCTAGATTTCTAAATGCAAAACGTTTGATATTTGTAGCATGTGGTACGTCTTGGCACAGTGCCTTGATTGCTGAATATTTAATTGAAGATTTAGCTAGAATCCCTGTTGAAGTAGAATACGCTTCTGAATTTAGATATAGAAACCCCATTCTTGATGAAACCGATGTTGTTATTGCTATTTCTCAATCTGGTGAAACAGCAGATACGATGGCAGCTTTGGAGTTGGCTAAAGAAAAAGGTGCTCTTCTTTATGGCATAGTTAATGTCATAGGATCATCCATTGCCAGACTTACAGATTGTGGATCGTACATTCATGCTGGACCTGAAATAGGTGTAGCTTCTACTAAGGCATTTACAAGTCAATTGGTAGTGCTTTCTATTCTTGCTATTAGCCTCGGTCGAAAGAAAGGTACAATTAGCGAGTCGTTATATAGATCTCTATTAGTTGAGTTAGAAAACATACCTAACAAAGTTAAGAGTGTCATTGATAATACTCATGATCAGATCAAATATATAGCTACAGAAATAGGAGATGCAAACAATGCACTGTATCTCGGTAGAGGCCTAAATTTTCCAGTTGCTTTAGAAGGTGCCCTCAAATTAAAAGAGATTTCATATATCCATGCAGAAGGTTATCCTGCAGCGGAGATGAAGCATGGTCCTATAGCCTTAATTGATGAAAACATGCCAGTAATTATCGTAGCGACTAATAAGAGTGCTTATGAAAAAATATATTCAAATATTCAAGAAGTAAAAGCTAGAAAAGGAAAAGTCATTGCCATCGTTGAAGAAGGTGATACTAAAATAAAAGAAATTGCAGATTATACGATAATGGTACCATCTACAGAGGAAGCTTTGAGTCCATTAGTGTCAATAATTCCTTTGCAGTTATTAAGTTACTATATTGCATTAAACCGAGGTTGTGATGTAGATCAACCAAGAAATCTTGCGAAATCAGTAACAGTAGAGTAATCAATAAAAAGAAAATTAAACAATGATAGATTTTGATATAGAGTACAATTCGGGAAGAGAACAGTTAATTATACCTGAATACGGTAGAAATGTACAGAAACTAATTGATCATGCTAAGACTATAGCTGACAAAGAAGAAAGACAAGAGTTTATAGAAGCTGTAATTAATTTAATGAATATTATGGTGCCTAGTAACAAGTCTCTTGAGGATACTCAAAAAAAGATGTGGAACCATGTTTTTAAGATTGCTCGATATGACATAGATGTTGATTATCCTGAAGGAGTTGTGATCCACAAAGCTGATTCTGAAAAAGAAGCTCATGACTTAAAATACCCAAGAGCTACTTATAAGTTTAGACATTATGGATCTTATGTTCAAAAAATGATCAGTCAAGCAAGGGAAATGGAAGATCTTGAAAAGAAAGAGGGCTATTCAGAAGCTATTGCTTCATATATGAAATTAGCGTACCAAACTTGGAATAGAGAGCATTATGTCAATGATAATGTGATAAAACAAGATTTGGAAGAAATCTCAAATGGCGAATTAACCTTCGAAGATGATTATAGTATTGAAAACCTAGTTACGATCAAACAGTTGAAGAATGCCGCTGTGGCAAAGTCAGCAAGTAGTAGTAGTAACAGTAGGAATAAAAAGTACAAAAAGAATAATAGCAATAGCAACCATAGGAACAAATCTAAACGTAATCACAAATACTAGAGTCATATAATACCTGTTTTGAAATGATATGTATTTTCCTAATCTGCCTACATAGTAGAGTGGACAGTTGAATTGCATCGCGATAACAATATGATTTTAAATCACTTCAGAAATTAAAGAGGAACTAGCAATCATGACATTACTAAACGGTAGAGAAGTATCATCTCAAATAAAAGATGAATTAAAAATTGCGATAGAGGCATTAACTATTGCAAATAAAAGACCTCCACATTTAGCAGCAATTTTAGTCGGAGAAAACCCTGCAAGCCAGTCCTACGTAAGGAATAAGATTAAATTTTGTGAATATGTGGGTTATAAATCTACCTTAATCAACTTAGAATCCACTATTACCGAACAGTATTTGCTAGAAAAAGTACAAGAATTAAACAATGATAGTGGTGTAGACGGTTTTATTGTCCAATTGCCTTTGCCAAAACACATTGATGAAGTAAAAGTTAATATGGCTATTGATTACACAAAAGATGTAGATGGATTTCATCCTACAAATTTTGGTAAAATGGCTCAAGGAATGGACTCTTATCTACCAGCGACTCCTTATGGAATCCTTGAAATACTAAAAAGATACAACATTGACACTACTGGTAAACACTGTGTAGTAGTAGGCCGAAGTAACATTGTTGGCACACCAATGAGTATTCTAATGTCTAGAAAAGGCAATCCTGGCAATTGCACCGTCACTCTAACCCATAGCAGAACAAAAGACATTAAGGCAGAATTAATAAGAGCTGACATAATCATAGCAGCTATTGGAATACCTAATTTTGTGAAAGAAGACATGGTATCAGATGGAGCAATCATTATAGACGTAGGAATTAATAGAGTAGCTTCTGACAAGACCAAATCAGGATATAAACTTGTAGGAGACGTTGATTTTGATAATGTTAAAGATAAGTGCAGCTATATCACTCCTGTACCCGGTGGAGTAGGACCGATGACAGTAGCAGCCTTGATGCTAAATACCTTAAAATCTTACAAGTTAAGAAACAATTAATTGATTTAGATTATGGAGAATTATTTAGAAATCACCGTATCTAAGTACGATGACGGGTTAATGGCACTGATGAGTTTACTTCCTTTTGAATCTTTTGAGGATGCCAATGATAAAATGATCTGTTATATAAAAGAAATAGATCTAACGCCCGAAGTAAAAACTGAAATGGAATCATATATCAATATGTTTGAAGCTAGCTATACTTCTAAAGTGATACCTCCTCAAAACTGGAACGCCGTTTGGGAATCAAACTTTGATCCTGTTGAAGTAGATGATTTTTGTAGAATTAGAGCAGATTTTCATGATACTAATGATGACTTTGATTTTGAACTGACCATTCATCCTAAGATGGCATTTGGTACTGGTCATCATGAGACCACCCACATGATGATACAACAAATGAGATATTTAGATTTTGTACATAAATCTGTATTCGACTATGGATGCGGGACAGGCGTATTGGCAATCTTAGCAGAACTACTTGGTGCTACAAAAATATATGCCATTGACGTAGAACATCCCTCCTATGAAAGCACCGTTGAAAATGCGAAAATTAATCATGCTGATCAATTAACAGCAGGACTAGGAGATATAAATCTAGCAATTGGTAATCATTACGATATCATCTTAGCCAATATCAATAGAAATGTGCTGATGGAATCTGTAGATCATTTGAGCGATATGTTGTCTAAAAACGGTACCTTATTACTCTCAGGTATTTTAGAAGAGGATGAAGATATGGTAGTTGATGCTTATGAGTTTGCTGGTTTTAGCCATGTAAATACCAATCAGAGAGGAAAGTGGTTGTGCATTAAACTTGTAAAAAACTGAACTTCTAATGAACAAGAAACTCTGCTACAGAATAATAAGGATTCTCAAGATAACCCACAGTATTATTTTGAAAACGGAAATTTAGTAATGACCGAATATTATCATTTACAGAGAGGGTATTGTTGTGAGAGTGGATGCAGGCATTGCCCATTTAAAGAGCAGAAGCTCTAATAATAAAAGGTTTATTCCTTGTTAGCCAATTGGCCACAAGCAGCATCTATGTCTTTTCCTCTACTACGTCTTACAGTAATCATAACGCCTGCATTTCTAACATAAGCTGCAAATTTGTCTAGTCTATCAGCTGACGATTTTACAAAGTCTACACCATCTATTGGATTATACTCTATAATATTTACTTTAACAGGGAATATTTTGCAGAGCTTCACTAAGTTCTTTGCATCTTCGATTGAGTCATTAAATCCATTAAATGCTATATATTCATAGCTGATCCGATTTTTTGTAGTTTCATAGAAATATTTAATCGACTCCATCAATACCTCCAGTGTATTATGCTCATTAATTGGCATAATTTCGTTTCGCTTAGCATCATCTGCGGCATGTAAAGACAGAGCTAGATTAAACTTAACATTATCATCCGCTAGTTTTGTAATCATCTTGGCTATACCTGCAGTACTAACAGTAATTCGCTTAGGAGACATGTTAAGTCCATCTTCACTTGTGATTAGCTCGATAGACTTAAGTACATTCTTGTATGCTAAAAGAGGCTCTCCCATGCCCATATAGACGATATTTGTCAATGGGTGATCAAATGTTTCGAGGCATTGTTTATTAACTGCTACGACTTGGTCATATATTTCTGAGGCGTCGAGGTTTCTAACTCTATCCATTTGTCCCGTAGCACAAAACTTACAAGTCAGACTACAACCCACTTGACAGGACACACAAACGGTAAATCTGTTGTCTCCAGGAACAGGAATTAAAACAGTTTCTATCTTGTGTCCATCGTGAAGAACAAATCTAGACTTAATCGTACCATCATTACTTTTCTGAACTTTATCCGCTTTGATTTCATTAAACATAAAATCTTTCTGCAAATCCTCTCTTAGATCTTTTGACAAGTTAGTCATATCTTCAAATGAAGTTTTGGAATGTTGCCATATCCAAGATTCTATTTGTTTAGCTCTAAATTTAGGTTCCCCTTTAGCTTTGAGGTATTCCTCAATCTGAATGGTTTCTAATTTACGTATATCAATTGGATGAGAATTCATGGTGCAAAGATACTAATGAATATAGTTATTTAATAACAAATGTTAAAATGATATGTCAACGACCAAATTTTACATGTTGCATTTTAGTGTGACCTCGCTGAGGTCAATTAATATGATAATGAAAGTTCTAAAATAGTGTGACCTCGCTGAGGTCTTAAT
>JBBKVK010000220.1:0-14189 GCA_037968395.1 Saprospiraceae bacterium
AATTGTTTAAATATCAATTATCTTCTTTTGCGATTATATAGGGTGAATGTTTTAGTTTTTGTTATTCGGGCATTTATACATTAAGACCTTTTTTATCATCGTATATTTAGTCAATTATATAATAATTATAATGGTTGATTGTCAACTGACTACATTAAAGCTAGAGATTATTTATAGTCTGATCAGTTCAATAAATACCAAAACTAGACTCCAAATAATAACTTTTTATAACTTTGCTCAATGAATATGACAGTTGGCGAAATAGCAAAATTACTCAATGCTGTAGTAGAAGGAGATCAAGGTCTAGAGATTACTGGTCCAGGCAAGATAGAAGATGGTTGTGATGGTCAACTTTGCTTTTATGCAAACGCCAAGTATGAAGATCATATATATTCTACTAAATGTACTGCTCTATTATTACAGACAGATTATATTCTAACAAAACCTATTCCTCAAGCAATCATAAGAGTTCCTAATGTTTACGAAGCTATAGGGTTTTTACTTACAAAATTTACAAGTAAAGTAGATGATCCAATTGGAATTTCTACATTAGCATCTATTGACCCCACAGCAAGCATTGGAAAATCCTCAACTTTAGGTCATTATTCCATCATAGGCAGAGATACTAAAATTGGTGACAATACGACAATACATGGACAAGTATTCATAGCAAATGATTGTACCATTGGCAACAATTGTCTTATTTATCCTGGAGTAAAATTATATCACGGTACAAAGGTCGGTGATAACTGCATCATACATAGTAATGCAGTAATAGGAAGTGACGGATTTGGATTCTCTCAAAGTACTGCTGGGGTTTACAATAAGATACCTCAAACTGGAATAGTAGTTATCGAAAATGATGTAGAAATAGGGTCTTGTACTGTTATTGATAGAGCCACAATGGGTGAAACTATTATCAAAAAAGGTGTCAAACTTGATAACCTTATCCAGATTGCCCATAATGCGAGTATTGGAGAAAATACGGCAATTGCAGCACAAACAGGTGTGTCTGGCAGCACTAAAATAGGTAAAAATTGCATCGTAGGAGGTCAAGTAGGGTTTGTAGGCCATATCGAAGTCGCCGATGGTTCTATGTTTCAAGCCAAAACAGGAGTTGCCAGCAGTATTAAAAAACCTAATAATAAATATTATGGTTATCCTGCAATCGGCTATCAGGACTATTTAAAATCATACATATATTTTAAAAAATTGCCTGAAATAGTTGGCAAAATTGAAAGTTTAGAACAGGAATTAGATATCTTGCGAAGTAGTATAAAAAAAGACTAATAAAACATATATGAATAGGACCACTCTATCCAAGGAAGTTAAAATCTCAGGGAAAGGACTGCACACAGGTAATACGATAGACATTGTCATCAAACCTTCAGAAACCCTTGGCATCAAATTTATAAGAACGGACTTAGATCCTCTAGTTACAATTAATGCAGATGCTGGTCATGTTACCAATACTCAGAGGAGTACAACTTTAGGTAAGGGCGATGTAACAATTAGCACAGTAGAACATATCCTTGCAGCTTTTGCAGGGAAAGGGATATCGAATGCCATTATAGAAGTAAATGGTCCAGAAATACCAATCCTAGATGGCAGCGCCCTACCCTTTGTAAAAATGATCAATGATGCAGGCATTACTACTTTAGAAGAAGAAATAGAGCCATTCATCATCACTGAGACAATTACTCTTAAAAATGAAGATACTGGTTCAGAAATTATAGCTATGCCATCAGATAATTTTGAGGTGCAGGTTATTATTGATTTTTCTAATGAAAATGTTGCAGAACAAACAGCCAGCCTTGTCAATCTTTCTGATTTTGAGACAGAAGTTGCTAATTGTAGAACATTTGTATTTACTAATGAATTAGAAGCACTTATAGATGCTAACCTCATTAAAGGCGGAGACCTAGGTAACGCTCTAGTGGTTGCTGAAAAGGGGATGACACAGCAAAAACTTGATGCTTTAGCTGATAAATTGGGAGTTGATAAAATCCCATTACCTGAAAATGGTATTTTAAGCAAGAAAACATTGTTCCATGCCAATGAGATGGCCAGGCATAAACTTTTAGACGTAATTGGTGATCTCAGTTTACTTGGAAAACCTATACAAGGTAAAATTATAGCTATTAAACCAGGTCATAAAATCAATACAGAATTTGCAACTTTATTAAAACAAAAATCAATAGAACAAAAGAGATTAAAAGGCAAGCCAAATTATGATCCAACTATTGATCCAATTAAGGATGTTGAAGCAATTAAGGCTATGTTACCACACAGGTATCCTTTTTTGATGGTAGATAAAATAATAGAGATGTCACCAAATCACGTTGTTGGTATTAAAAACGTTACATTTAATGAAGGGTTGTTCCAAGGACATTTCCCTGGTAATGCAGTATTTCCAGGAGTTTTACAAATGGAGGCTCTAGCGCAAACTGGTGGAATTTTGGCACTTTCTACTGTAGAAGATCCACACAATTGGGATACCTATTTCTTAAAGATGGATGGTGTCAAATTTAAAAACAAAGTAGTTCCAGGAGATACTTTAATATTAAAAATGGAGTTATTATCACCAATCCGTCGTGGTATAATACAAATGAAAGGTACTGCTTATGTTGGAAATAAACTTGTGAGTGAAGGTGAGCTCACAGCCCAAATTGTAAAAAGAACAGATGCTTAATAAACAAGCAAATTGATAGTATATGGAAGTAAACTATAAGATGGTTGATATTCATCCGCTTGCAAAGATCGGTGAAAATGTGGAAGTTGGTTCTTTTACAAGTATTGCTGAAGATGTAGTGATTGGAGATGGAACGTGGATTGGCCCGCATGTCACAATAATGGATGGTGCTAGAATAGGAAAAAATTGTAAAATATTCCCAGGCGCAGTAATAAGTGCTATTCCCCAAGATCTTAAGTTTGATAATGAAGATACAATTCTTGTAATTGGTGACAATGTAACTGTTAGAGAATATTGCACTTTAAATCGAGGCACAAAAGCTAATCATAAAACAGTCATTGGATCGAATTGTCTATTAATGGCATATGTCCACGTTGCTCATGATTGTGTGATTGGTAATAATTGTATCCTTGCCAATGCCGTCAATATTGCTGGACATGTGATTGTAGGCGATTATGCCATCTTAGGAGGAATGTCAGCTGTACATCAATTTGTACACATTGGGGCTCATTCCATGATATCTGGTGGTTCATTGGTTAGAAAAGATGTCCCACCCTACGTGAAAGCTGCTAGAGAACCTTTGTCATATGTAGGTGTCAATAGTATAGGATTATCAAGAAGAGGGTTTAATACTGAAGATATCAGTTTGATCCAAAAACTATATAGGACTTTGTTTGTAAAAGGTTTAAATGTAAGCCAAGCTGTTACAACCATTGAGGAGACAGTTGAAGAATCTATATACAAAACTGAAATTCTTTCTTTTATTGCCAATGCAGATAGAGGCATTATGAAGGGATATACTCAATAATAAGTAACTATGCTGGATATAGTGCTAGAAGACATTTCAAAGCGGTATGGATATCAAACAATCCTTTCTAAGGTTGATTTGAAAATTGCTCATGCAGATAGAATCGGTATATCAGGAAGAAATGGATCTGGAAAATCTACATTATTAAAAATTATATCTTCATATTTAAGCCCAAGCCTAGGTAAAATAAAATATATAAAAGACGGAGTAAATGCCAAGTCAAAGGACATTGCACAAAATATTGGATTTTCTGCCCCCTATGTTAAAGTGACACAAGAAATGTCACTGGATGAAGTTTTTAACTTTCAAGCAAAATTCAAACCTTTTTATAACGACATTGGGTACAAACCATTTCTAGAACTTATCGAATTAGAAAATCCAAAGAATAAAGAGATTCGGATGTTTTCTAGTGGTATGCAACAAAAAGTCAATTTAGGTTTAACAATATTGGCCGAAAGTGACGTATTATTATTAGATGAACCCACATCATATTTAGATGATGAGGCAAAAGATTGGTTTCATAATATCTTGGATTTATATTCTCAAAACAGAACTGTTATAATCGCTTCCAATGACAAATCAGATTTTAAATTGATTGAAAAAAAGTATAATATCATTGAAGGGTTTTTAGTCTAGCAATTTTATAACTCCTTCAAAATATTAGTTGTTTCTGACCTAATTAAAGAATACTGTCACTCGATTCAGTAGTTGACTAGCTTAGCTGTTAAATTCAAATTGTATTTTAAATTAATAAAAGTAACTTTCATTAAAAATCTTGTTACATCCTAATTCAATTAAATGTTTTTTTACACTATTTATGTATTTATGGCGATAATACAGTTAGATTAAATAGATATAGTTAGAAAATACTCTTATTTTTGGCATTCAATCAAAATTAAATTAAATGAGATTACTTTTAGCAGCAATATTCGGATTATTCCTACTTAATTTGAGTGCTCAGCATCAATCATGTGGGACATCTGATCAGGACCAATTACTAATGGAAGAGATTTCTAGAATAGGTGGCCCTTCCAAATTACAAATAGCACAAAATAGAGAGAAAGTCTATATCCCTATTGCATTTCATATTGTAAAACAAGGCAATGGCACTGGAGGAGTAAAGCAAGGAGATATATTAAAACAATTATGCAAATTAAACAAAGACTATGCACCGTGGGATATAGCGTTTTACTCTATATATAACACAGACTACCCAGTAATCAGAAGTGATCAAGCTTATAGCTCACCTAGAGATTATGAAAACAACTTTAATAATAAAAAGCACCCATCTGCTTTGAATGTCTTTGTTACTGGAGATATTGGAGATTCTAATGGAGGTGGTGGTGGAGTAATACTTGGTTACTACAGTCCATCAAATGACTTAATCGTATGTAGGTTAGCTGAATTTAACCTTAACTCATTCACATTAACACATGAAATAGGCCACTTTTTCTCTTTAAGGCATACGTTTTTTGGTTGGGATTGCACTCTTTACAATACAAATACGCATGGCAACCCATGTGAAATATTTTCCTCTCCTTGTAACTCAAACGTACCTGTTGAGTTAGTGGACCGATCCAACTGTGATGTAGCTGGTGACGAAATATGTGATACACCACCTGACTATAATTTCGCTTTTGGACCATATGATACAGGTTGTGGAATTAACCTTGTTGTGAAAGATTCAAATGGTGAAGGCTTAGGTACTATGTATAACAACGTGATGAGTTATCACTCACAATGCTCAACTGAATTATTTACACAAGGGCAAATAGACAGAGTGCTTTTTAATTATAATAGAGCAACTAGAGACTTCCTTAAAAGTAATTATGTGCCTAATGAAACAGAAATCACTAATGCTCCCATTATAATTACACCAATTCAGGATTCAAAGGTAGATACTTATGATGGTGTGTATATTGAGTGGATAGGAGATGAAAATGCAGATAATTACTTAATTGAGTTTAAGAGTGGTTCCAGTACTTTAGAATACTATACAACTAACCCATATTTCTATGCAACAGAATTAGCTAAAAATACCTTTTACTTCTTTAAAGTATATGTATTTAATGATGGTTTTACTTGTATGGATGCAGTAAGCGGTAGGTTTCAAACTGGAACAGGAACCACAAATACATTAGATCAGGCGCTATTTAGTGATATTACCATTGCTCCAAATCCAGCACAAGATAATTTAAGGCTTAATATAGATAGTAGTTTTGATGAAAATGTTAGCATTACAATTACTAACCTGTCAGGTAAGACTGTAAAAACTGTTTCTCAAAAAATATATGAAGGAAATAACAAAATTTCAATTGACATAACTAACTGTAAGTCAGGTATTCATTTTACAACGATAACTACGAGTAAAGGGCGAGTAACACAAAAAATTAGCGTAGTCAAATAATATTATGTTTTAATATTATATTTTTGCATCTCATTAAACATTGACATAATGAATTTACATGAATATCAAGGTAAGCAAATGCTTGCCTCTTATGGAGTAAATATCCAGAAAGGATTGGTCGCTACCACAGTTGAAGAAGCTGTAGAAGCTTATAATAAGGTTACTGCTGAATCAGGTAATAGTTTCGCAGTTGTAAAAGCTCAGATCCATGCAGGAGGAAGAGGAAAAGGTGGTGGTGTGAAACTCGCTAAAAACTTAGATACTCTAAAAGAGCATGCTAGTAATATACTAGGAATGATGTTAAAAACACCTCAGACTCCTGGTGGTATGGAGGGTCCTGGTAAATTAGTCAGAAAAATACTAATTGCAGAAGACTCATATGTGCCAGATTTTGATGCATGTAAAGAGTTATATGTCTCCATCTTAATGGATAGAGAAAAGAAGCAAAATGTAATTATCTATAGTACTCAAGGTGGTATGGATATTGAAAAAGTTGCAGAAGAAACACCTCATTTAGTACACAAAGAATATATTGATCCACTAATTGGTTTACAACCTTTTGAAGCAAGAAAAGTGGCATTCAATTTAGGGCTAACTGGCAAAGCTTTAAAAGAGATGACAAAGTTCATCACATCTTTGTATAATGCATTTGTAGGCACTGACGCATCTTTATTTGAAATAAATCCTTGCCTTAAAACAGGAGATGATAGGATCATAGCTGTAGATTGTAAAGTATCGCTTGATGAAAATGCACTGTATCGTCATAAGGATCTTGAAGCAATGAGAGATACTGATGAGGAAGATGCAACAGAGGTAGAAGCTAAGGAATATGGTCTTAACTACGTGAAATTAGACGGAAATGTTGGCTGTATGGTAAATGGAGCTGGACTAGCTATGGCAACAATGGATATTATTAAATTGTCAGGAGGATCACCAGCCAATTTCTTAGATGTAGGTGGTACAGCAGATGCTGCGAGAGTAGAGCAAGCTTTTAGAATTATCTTGAAAGATGAAAACGTAAAAGCTATACTTATAAATATTTTTGGAGGAATTGTGAGATGTGATAGAGTAGCTCAAGGAGTAGTAGACGCTTATAAGAATATGGGTAATATTACTGTGCCAATTATCGTAAGGTTACAAGGAACTAATTCAGATTTAGCAAAGAAAATAATTGATGAAAGTGGATTGTCTGTTCAATCAGCTATACTACTACAAGAAGCAGCAGATAAAGTTGAAGCAGTACTTTCAGCTTAGAATATACTAGAAATGGTTTAATAATATTTATTAAATCATTTCTTGAAATGAGTAAAATGAAACCGAAGATTGTAAACAGTTTTCGGTTTTATTTTTTTAACCCTGTAATTAAATAATATAACAACTTGGCAAAGCAATCCTATTCACTATATGAACTCAATGAGTATATAAAAAGAGTGATGGCACTAAACTTTAGTGAGCCAATATGGATCAATTGCGAAATAGCCCAAATAAAAGAAGCAAGAGGAAACTATTACCTTGAATTGGTTGAACAAGATGATATGGATAACACAAAAGCTCAGATATCTGCAGCAATTTGGTATAAAAGTTATCTATTTATCAAAAACAAATTAGGTGTACTTACAAATAGCCTTTTAGCTCCTGGAACACATGTCCAAATCAAAGCTCAAGTAGAGTTTAATGAGAGATATGGTCTTAAACTAATCATCGAAGATATTGACCCAAGCTATACCATGGGTAAACTTGAATTAGCAAGGCAAAATGTCCTAGAGAGACTAAATAAAGAAGGAGTAACAAAGCTAAACAAAGAGATACCGATTCCAGTGGTTATTCAAAGAATAGCTGTGATCTCATCAGAGACGGCTGCAGGATATCAGGATTTCATCAATCAATGCATGACTAATTCTTATGGTTATCAGTACGATATCACCCTGTATCAAGCTGCATTACAAGGCCAAAATACTGAAAGAGAAGTTTGTGCTGCTCTAGATACAATTAAAGATCGTTCAAAAGATTTTGATGCAATCGTGATTATAAGAGGTGGAGGTTCTAAGCTGGACTTATCCTTTTTTGATAATTTTAATATCGGCTACAAAATAGCGACTTCCCCCCTACCAGTATTAACTGGTATTGGTCATGAAATAGATAATTCCATAGCTGATCTTATGGCAAGTGTCTCGCTAAAGACACCTACAGCAGTAGCTGATTACATTGTAGAAAAGACAGCACATTTTGAAAGTTCAATTGTGGATCTATCGCAAAGAATAACTTTATATGCCAAACAAAATCTCCGTCAAACTGAATTTGGTTTGCAAACTTTAGAGCATTCAATTTTTAGTATACCAAGGTATATATTGGCGGATCAATCCCATATGGTAAGTAAGACTGCACAATTGATTGAAAGCATATCTGTCAACAAGATATCAATCTTGAAAAATAAATTAGAATCTATAGATCAATTGATTAAATCTTATGACCCATTATCAATTTTAAAAAAAGGATATGTAACTATAATGCAAAATGGTAAGTACATTTCAACTAGAAATGGATTGAAAAATGGAGAATTTGAAATTAACTTTGTCGACGGCACGATAAAAGCTTTACAAAACAAAAAATAACAATTATGGCTAAATTAAACTATGATTCTGCTTATAAAGAACTTCAAGATATCTTATCTAAACTTCAAGATGAGAATATTGGAATAGAAAAGATGAGTGACCATGTCAAAAGGGCAAAAGAATTGAGTGAATATTGTAAGAATAGATTGAGAGACATCGAGAAATCGTTAGATGAAATATCAGAGTAATGAAGTGAATTATAAACAGATGTTCTTAAATGACTTCAATGCTCAAACTATTCAATAATTAAAAATTACAAAAGGAAACAAATTATATATGAAAATTACTATTAATGACACTTACGTTGATCAATTTATCGATCAGAAAGCATTTGGTAATAATATACTGAGCGCAAAAAAGGCATTAGCTTCACTCTTAAACTCTGATGGTAAAGGGAATGAATATTTGGGTTGGATTAATTTACCTAGTGAAGTAGATACAGCCCTCATTGAAGATATTTCAAAAACGGTAGAATTGGTTAAGTCTAATTCAAAAGTCTTAGTAATAATTGGTATTGGTGGTTCTTACTTAGGATCAAAAGCTGTAATATCGGCACTAACGTCTACTCATCACAATAAGTTTGCTAACGGTAAAGGGTTACCTGAAATCTATTTTGCAGGAACAGACCTATCTGGTACAGAATTAACTGATCTTATTGCAGTAATCGGAGGTCGAGATTTTAGCATTAATATCATATCAAAGTCAGGCACTACAACAGAACCTGCCATTGCCTTCAGAGTACTAAGAAGGTTAATGGATGAGAAATATGGGGCTAACAACTATGCTAATAGAATAATTGCCACAACAGACAAATCAAAAGGAGCCTTACGCAATTTATCAACTGAAAAAGGTTATAAAACCTATGTGATTCCAGATGATGTTGGTGGAAGATTTTCGGTATTTACACCAGTAGGACTTATCCCAATTGCAGCGGCAGGAGCAGATATAAAAGAGTTGATAAGAGGAGCTAAATCTGCACAAATAGACTTGTGTGACGATAGTAATGAGAATATTGCAATTAAATATGCTGCACTTCGTAATACACTCTATGAAAATGGGAAAATTATAGAAATCTTATGTAATTATGAGCCTAGGTTGTCATTTATTGCCGCTTGGTGGAAACAATTATTTGGAGAATCTGAGGGCAAAGAAGGAAAAGGTATATTCCCAGCATCTGTAGATTTTACTTGTGATCTCCACTCTATGGGTCAATACATTCAAGAAGGACCTCGTCACTTGATGGAGACCATTCTAAGAGTAAAAAAGATGCCACATGACATTCCTGTACCTTCGACTGTAGACAACCTTGATAATCTAAATTACCTAAGTAGTAAAACGATTAATTACATAAATGAAATGGCAACTCAAGGAACATTAGAAGCTCATGTGAGTGGTAATGTACCTAACGTTATCATAGAAATTCCAGAATTAACAGCTTACCATATAGGATATTTACTTTACTTCTTTGAAATGGCTTGCGGAATAAGTGCATATATGTTAGGTGTAAATCCATTTGACCAGCCTGGAGTAGAATCTTATAAAAGTAATATGTTTAGGTTGCTGGGTAAACTATCATAACTTTAGATTCTAAACAATATTTGATTTTTTCTTCGGATTTAATAGATTGGCTGGGTTTTGATTTAAGGCAATACTTGCATTAAGTTCATAGCCTGAAAGAATAATGAATGCATTAATTTGTAACCATATCATAATTACTATCAATGCTCCAAAGGAACCGTATAGTTCATTGTATCGGCCAAACTCATTAACTATGTAAGAAAACCCAATAGAAGTTAACAATGACAGAATCGTTGCCATTACACTACCTGGGTTGACAAAATCTATTCGTTTTCTAAATTTTGGAGCATAACTATAAATGATAGTAACGCCAATATATATTATAAGAAAGGTAGCGATCCATTTGCCAATAAAAATCAAAACTTGGGTGATCAATGGAAGTTTTTCTTCAATATTAATCAGTGATATCAACTGACCTCCAGCAACAATCATGATTAAAGATATAATGAATAAAAGACCAATAGCTATAGTTAATATTAATGCTAATAATCTTTCTCTTAACACTCCTCTATTTTTGAAGAAACTTTTATTCTTTTTAGTCCTTTTATTAAATGCCGCCATTAGAGATAGCATACCATTTGAAGAAAATATCATTGCTAAAATAAACCCTAAAGAAAGGAGCCCACCGCTTGGTCGATCTGTGATACTTTTTATAATCTCATTAAGATAGGCATGGGCAGTTTGTGGCATTACTCCTTGCAACGATTCCATCAACAAAGTTGTGTAATCATCTGCAAAAGGAACATACGGTAATAATGTCAATAAAAATATCAATGCAGGAAAAATAGCTAACATCAAATTAAATGCAATGGAATTCGCCCTTGTCATTAACCTATCATTCATAGATTCATTGTACAAGAACTGCACTATGGTAAAAATAGGAACACCACCAAACCCAGGTAAAGCATACTTTTTTGACCACCTAAGGATTTGTAAAACCAAAGGATGATTTAAAAATTTATTAATCCACTTGTTAATCAAAATAAGGGTTGATTTTTTTTGTCAAAAAGTCTGGACAAGAAACCCGACGATTATTGTCCATATTAACAAAAAACAACTTTACAGCTGCTTCATGTATATTTTTACCATTTTCATTATATATTGAATGGTGAAAATGGATCATTTTAGTCGGAATTTCTTCAAGCCTAGTCTCTATGGTAATTAACTCATCGTAATAAACTGGAAGCTTATACCTGCTTTCTACATGCAGCACAGGCATCATTATTCGGTATTCATCTTCTAATTGTTTGTACGAAACGCCTAGCGACCGTATGGCTTCTGACCTTCCTATTTCGTATAACAATGGATAATTACCATAATAGAGGTAACCCATCTTGTCTGTCTCTCCATATCTAATTCTCTTAGTACACTCATGTTTAAACATGCAACAAAATTACTTCAAATATTGAGATTTCACTTCCGAAAAGCTAGGCAATTTCTTTTTATGCCATTTATTGATGATCTTTCCATTGTGCCACAAGACAATTCCAGGGTTAGATCTTATAATTGTTTTAAGTAAAATGTCATCCGCAGTAAAAAACTCAATTGGCAAGTTAAACTCTTTTTTTAAGTCTTCTGTTTGACCTTCACCAATTCCTCCTATTACCCAAGATACTTCATTACCGTCTGCTATGGCTTGTCTGGCAAATTCACCAATTTCTATCATGTCGCTAACCAAAGATTTAGCCCAAATGTAGTTTGTACCTTCTACAACTTTTTCTTCTGTGTTTGTCTTGACGATTACGGTATCTAATATTCCTTTTTCGTTAAATATACTGTCTCTAACATATACAGTATCAATTGTCGTTATGCTTGCAGGTTCTGAGTCGTACTTAAGTTTATAACTTACCAGCATAAAATGGTATTTTTCATTATACAAATATTTGTCCGTGACATCTCCACCGTCAAATGTTTCAATAACAAAATCACTGATTTTAGTCTTTTCTATTGTTGGTTCTGTTTTAATTTGGTCAATTGTTTCAAATTTCTCTTTTGGATAATCTTTATAATTACTCATGTAATCATTGTAAGGCAGATTAAATACTTCTCCTGTTTCTTTATTTTTCATGACAAAGTCTAGTACCTGAACATTACCTGCTGCAGCTTCTTCAGCTTCTTTAATCTTAGCTACTTCTGCTCCTACTTTAAATGGTCTAAAATCAGTACTTGGAAGATTCCAAACAAAATTATTTAGACAATAAAAAACCAATCCAATAGTTGCAACAATAGCAATAATATTAGTCCACTTAGCAGAAACTAACTCATGCATGTCTTCGTGTTTAAACACAAAGTATAGAGCTGGCAACAATAATGCTACATCTTTAAAAAACGACACTTTAGGTTCAAGTTTTATAAAGTCACCAAAACATCCACAATCAGTAACTTGCATATTGTTTTTGTTGTAAGCTCCCCAGTTAGCAAAATCGAAGAATGTTGTTGATGTAGGTACATATCCTGTTAAGTATGTGAACCCAGTTAATATCAAAAAGAACACTATCAGTACTAAAAAGGACCACGTAACCCACTTGCTTTTAGTACCTAGTAGTAGTAATAAACCAAGTATGATTTCAAAAACAATCATAAACACAGAAAAAGCAATAGAGTATTCAGATAAAAATGGAAATATTGGATTTATAAATGACATCCAAGTGTCAGCAAATGTAGATTCAAATGCTACAAAATACTGCTCCATCTTAAATGCAGTACCCATTGGATCAATGGCTTTAACCCAACCAGAAAAAATAAACAAAACACCGCAGAAATTCTGAAGGAATGTCATTAACCATGATTTATGCTTCTTAAATCCAAACCCAACTATTAGGGTTAATATGATGGCTACAATGCCAATATTAATTATAAGAGTAGATAATGTCATACAGTATTTTAATTTAAATTAATCATTCATTTTTCCACAATAACCTAGTGGAAACTAAAACATATTACAAAAATACAATTATTAATAAAACTATCTTGTTAACAGCTTGCTAATAAGATTTAAATATAAAAGTGATTTAAACTAAGTACCATTAATCCAATGACTTTGGAAGTGATTTATTAGCTTTTGCACCTAGTTCTTTTAGTCTTTCAGCTCTATTTATCAGATTTCCAGAGCCAGTGTTCAATTTTTTCATGGCATCATTAAACGTATTGTTACTAGTATTCATCTGTTTGCCCAACTTATCCATATCATCCACAAATCCAACAAATTTATCATACATTTTACCTGCCTCTTCCGCTATTTGAACCGCAAATCTGCTTTGCTTGTCATTTCTCCACATAGACTCAACAGTCTTTAGAGTTGCTAATAAAGTAGATGAGGTAACGATGACAATATTCTTATCAAAGGCATAATTGTACAATTCGGAGTCAAATTGTAAAGCGGCGCTAAATGCTGTGTCTATTGGTATAAACATCAGAACAAAATCTGGACTGGCAATTTTATATAAATCATGGTAATTTTTAGCAGATAAACCCTCAATGTGTTTCCTAATGGCAAATACATGAGCCTTTTGACTGGATTTTTGTGCAGCATCAGACTCACCATTTACGAATGCCTCGTATGCCACTAGACTTACCTTAGAATCAATTATAATCTTCTTATCATCAGGTAAATGAATCACTACATCTGGTCTTGACATCTTACCATCTGCGTCTCGTTCACTGGATTGCAAGTAATACTCCCTGTCTTTGACAAGTCCCGACTTATCAAGAATAGACTCTAAAATAAGCTCTCCCCAATTTCCTTGTTTCTTGAAATCACCTTTTAATGCCTTGGCTAAATCATTGGCTTCCTTTGACACTTGATCACTTTTTTCGTTCAGGTACTTGATTTGTTCTTTTAATGATTCGTGTTGTTTGATGGTTTCAATATTGGATTTATCTATCTTGTCTTCAAATAATTTTATCTTTTCTTTTAATGGATCTAGAATCTCTTTCATTCCCAGCTTTTGTTTAGTATCTAAATTTTCAGATTGGCTTTTTAAAACTCTGTTTGCTAAATTCTCAAATCGTTCTATTTGTTTTTCAGAATTATTGATTTCAGAATCAAACCGTGATCGCAGATTTCTTAAATCAGCTGATAGTGTTGCCTTT
>JBBKVK010000221.1:0-7331 GCA_037968395.1 Saprospiraceae bacterium
TTTCAACTATTGTCTGCCACAACCTTCCCATATAAATCGTAGTCTTCAGCATATTCAATAAATACATCGGCAAAGTCGCCTAACCTTACAAAGTTATCTGCTGCGGTTACTAATACTTCATTATCCACTTCTGGACTATCAGATTCTGTACGACCTATGAAGTAATCAGACTCCTTACGATCAAACAAAACCCTAAGTGTTTTACCAACTTTAGCATCATTTTTATCAAATGAAATTCCCTGTTGAACTTCCATTATTCTATTGGCTCGATCGGCTTTTTCTTCTGCAGGGACATCGTCTTCCATCTCGTAAGCCCCAGTATCTTCTTCATGAGAATATTGAAATACCCCAACTCTATCAAATTTCATATCTTCCACGAAGTCAAGCATATCTTGAAACTCTTCTTCTGTTTCACCAGGAAACCCTACTAAGAATGTTGTTCTAATGGTAATGTCAGGGACCATCTTTTTAGCCGCAGCAATTAGCTCTCTCTGCTCTAATTGAGTGATCTGACGTTTCATTCTAAACAATACATCGTCGTTTGCATGCTGAAGAGGTATGTCTAAGTAATTACAAACTTTTGGTTGTCTCGCCATTACTTCAAATATCTCTAGGGGAAATTTACTTGGATAAGCATAATGCAATCTTATCCATTCGATGCCTTCTATTTCGCACAATGCATCAAGCAGTTCTGGTAAGGCTCTTTTTTTATAGAGATCTAAACCGTAATAGGTTAATTCTTGAGCGATGAGGATGATTTCTTTTACACCCATTCTAGCCAAATTTTTGGTCTCTCTTACTAAGTCTTCGACTGACTTTGACACATGTTTGCCTCTCATCAAAGGGATAGCACAGAATGTACAAGTACGGTTGCACCCTTCAGATATTTTAAGATAGGCAAAGTGGGATGGAGTAGAAGTGACTCTTTCTCCAATCAGTTCATGTTGATAGTCTACATCAAATTTTGCCAATAATCCGGGTAATTCCATGGTCCCAAAAAAAGCATCTACCTCAGGAATTTCATCTTCTAACTGATCTTTGTACCGTTGAGATAAGCATCCAGTTACATAGAGTTTGTCAATGCCTCCTTCATTTTTGATGGCAGCATAGTTTAAGATGGTGTTTACAGACTCTTCCTTAGCAAGATCGATAAAACCACAGGTATTCACGACAATGATATTGGCATCATCTTTATCGGAATCATGCACCACGTCAAAATCATTTGCTTTTAATTGGGTAATTATATTTTCTGAATCGACAATGTTTTTTGAGCAACCTAGAGTTACCACATTAACCTTGTCTTTCTTTAATGTTCTTGCCTTCATATATGTATTGTAATATCAATGTGCAAAGGTACATATTTCTTATGCCTCCTCTTTATTATATAAGATAAAGTTGCTTTTTGGTAAAAAGTTGCTTGAATCTGAGTGTTTATATCTTTATTAGAGTTACGCCTTCGCCGCCTTGATCGTCCTCAGGGTGCCAGACTTTGGAGATGCCTTTGTATTCTTTTAGCTTCTTTCTTACATTTTTCTTTAAGATCCCATTGCCTATACCATGGATGATCTGGAGCTCAAATGCATTGTTCATTATGGCACGTTCGATAAATTCTTCGACAAACCACATGGCATCTTCCAATTTGTATCCTCTGATATCGAGTTTGGTTTCCACCTTTCCGCCAATGCCAGATACTTGGCTGGTGTCAATGCTTTTTTTGCGATTGATCTCTATGGGTTCGTTCGCTGGGAGTAAATCTTTTTTGTCTACAAATACTTTTAGAAAACCCATCTCCAATTCCACTTTTGCTTTCTCTATCTTGATGATCTTACCTACACTATCTGTATTTCGGACTCTTACAAAATTGCCTACCGCAATATCGCCTTCTTTTATTTTGATGGTTTCAAAGACCTCTTCTTTGAGGTTGTTTACCACTTTTCGGATGCCTTCTTTTTGCTCTTTTTGAGTTTTTGCGAGGGCTTCGGCTTTCTCTAAGTCTTTGGTTTTTCGAAGCTCTTTTATCAGGTTTTGAAGTTCTCGATTGTCCGAATCAGATTTGAACAAACTAGCTTCTTTTTTATCTAATTTAAGCTTTTTTCGTTGGTACTCTAAGTCAGATTGTAGGGTATTATAGTTTTTGATTAATTTATCAATGGTTTCTTCTTTTTCTAAAAGAGTGGTCATTTTTTGCTCCATTTCTCTTCGTTCTGTTTGGAGATCGATGAGCATGTCTTCGAGCGCATTTTCGTTTTTACCTGCTTTCTTTTTAGCATTCGAAATCACCTTCTCTGGCAGTCCTATTTTTTGAGCTATTTCAAAAGCAAACGAACTTCCTGGTCTCCCTACTATTAATTGATAAGTGGGGCTTAACCCTTTTTTATCAAATTCCATAGACCCATTGAGTAGTCCGGTCATTTTATAAGCGTAAAACTTTAAGTTGGAATAATGGGTGGTAATGACACCAAATGCTTTTTTATAGTTTATATCATGTAGAATGGCTTCGGCAATGGCACCGCCTATTTTTGGGTCTGTTCCTGAGCCAAACTCATCTATTAGTACCAATGACTCCTTACTAACAGTATCTAGAATAGTCTTCATGTTTTGTAGATGAGAGCTATATGTACTTAGGTCGTCCTCTAAAGATTGTTGGTCACCTATATCAACAAAGATTTCCTTAAAGATTCCAAATTTGGAGTGTGCATCCGCAGACACTAATATCCCAGATTGGACCATCAATTGCAATAGGCCCACAGTCTTCATAGTCACAGACTTTCCTCCAGCATTTGGTCCGCTCAGTATCAACATTCTATTAGGTTTAAACAACTCTAAGTTGAATGGGACTACTTCTTCTCCACTTTGCAATAATTTTAGAAGTAGTATTGGATTTTTAGCGGTATTTAGAGCGAGTTTTGGTTTATTGACCAATTCGGGTTTTACTCCGTCTATTCTATTTGCAAAAATAGCTTTAGCTCTTAAAGTGTCCAATCTTATTAGGATGTCTCCAACTTGTTTAAGATCGTGTTGGAATGGTCTGATGAAGTTACAGAGATTTCTGAGTATTTTATAAATCTCAGTCCTTCGTTCGGTGTGTAAATTAAAAATTTCGTTATTGATAATTATCGTCGCTTCTGGTTCGATATAAACCATTTTACCAGTAGCAGATTCGTCATGGATTACACCATTTATTTTTCTTTTATTTTCAGCTGCTACGGTGAGGACTCTCCGCCCACTACGCATACTTTCTAAGTTTTCAGTTAAGAAATTCAATTTATTATATTTTTGAACTTCAGACCTGAACGTCTTATCCAATTCTCTTTCTTTGTTAGAGATGCTTTTACTAATTTTAAGCAAGTTTTCGGAGGCATCTGGTCTTACTTCACCTTCTTCATCAAATACTCTAATTATTTCTTTAGAAAGTTGGGGATCAATGGTAATTAGCTCACATATTTCGTAGAGCGCTGGGTATTTTTTCTGTCTAGTGAAGTCTTTAAAGAACACTACCAGCTCATAACCTAATTGAACAGTTCTATGTATTTTTTGAATTGCTTCTACTTCTAAAACGTAGTTTTCTTTCGAAAGTAAGTAGAGGTCTTCTTCAATGTTTTCATAACTGCCAAATGGAATGGTTTCACCAGATTGTAATGCAATTAACCATTCACTAGTCTCACTAAGTTTACGATCTATTTTAGAATAATCTGTATAGATTTCAGACTTGAGGATTGATTTTTTACCATCTTCCCCCAAGCATTCGGCTGCAATAAGGTTGAGAACTTTTGTGAATTCTAATTTATCATATATATCCTTGGGATATAATTTCATTCTTAATTTATTTAATATTAATATGTTTTGATTTTACCCTTTTTATTTCATGTTAATATAAAGGTAATTAAAAGGAAGTATTAATTAAAAAGTATTAACGTAACAGTTATGTGATTGTTGAGGAAGTGAATGATAATTGATGATTAATATATAACCGTTATATCTTTTTTAATAAGTTTATTTACTCCAAACTCATCAACATACTCTACCAACAATACATAAACACCAGGTTGAACTTTATTACCATTAAATGTGCCGTCCCATAATTCTGGTTCGGATGCTGGAAAGAACTTTTCTTTAGAGAATACTTTATTGCCCCATCTGTTAAAAATTGAAACATTATTGAAAACTAAATTTGGGTCATTTGTTGCTATAAACCAATAATCATTGTTACCATCATTGTTCGGAGAGAAAATTTGAGGCACAAATACCTTTGAAGTCTCCTTAACCAACACGAAGTAACTTTCCTCAATAACACAATCATTATAATAAATAAAGATTGTATGTTCATATTCTCCTGGTGTTAAATTAGCCAATGTCACTTTAGCGCATTCTAAACTACTACAATACAATTCACCATTAATAAACCAAGAGATAGAATCGATAAGGGAAACTTCACTCATGGTGTAATTAAGAGCTATATTCATTATATCAGACTCATATATTTCAGTTAAGCCTTCGATATTATAAGTAATTATTGGTGTTGGATCAATTGTGAAAGTCTTGATTACTTGACAAGAGTTACCGTCTATAATCTGAATAGTATGATCTCCAATCGCTATGTTAGAAACATTTTCTGTCACATTAGTATTGTCTAATAAATAGGTATAGTTACCATCTCCACCTTGTGCTGAGATCTGTAATGAACCGAATAGATCATCAATGCATTGAGGGTCAAACACCTGTAAGTCGCCTGATGGGTTTTCTAATAAAACAATTGAAGTGTCAGCTTGGTATACACACCCATCTTTTTCATAAACTAGATTAATATTATGTACACCTGCTCCTGCAGCTATAGCATCAAAAACGCCTAAATTCGAAATATAATCACCACTCCAAGTAAATGTGCCTTGTGAAGTGTTACCTTGTTTGACAGAGATAAATATAAGCAAGTCACTAATCCAAGCATTCTCACAAATGAAATTTTGTGTCGGTGTAATTGAAAACTCTATGTCGTTACAATCAAGTGAAGAGCAATTAACAGCTGTTGTGGAACCCTTACACATACAGTTACTATTAATTAATATTTCAGCATCTATGGTGGTGTTAATTGGTAAGTTTTCAAAGGTATAAGTTGTTTCAGAGATTGTTGCAATGGTAATTCCATTCTGAATAATAGAATAAGAATCTGCGCAGCCCTCAGCATCCCAAGAGAAAGTAACGCTATTAGCTTGTTGATCACATTGTACATTAAGCATTGGTACGTCTGGAAGTACTACTATGTTTTTAACTAATGTGTCTCTACAATTGCCGTTTGATATAATTAATTCTATAGGGTAAGTACCTGATATACCTGTAAACTCAATATTTATTGGACCACTTGAATTTAAAGATCCAGCCGTAATGATTGCTTGACTTGGTATTTTCCATACATATTGAAAATCTGGATTAGAATTACCAACTGCTAATAAAAGGACTTCTGTCTCTCTACAAACTTCAATGGGTAAATCATAATTGGCTTTTGGAGTTTCAACTATTTCAATTGGAAAATCAATTGTAGAAACTCCGGAGCAGAAATTTTCTACCGAAACAGCTATAATACCACTTCCAGAATTAGTAAAATCTACCATTATCTCTGTCGAGTTAGTGTTACCGCTAACGTATGTAGCTCCAGCAGGAATAGTCCAATTAATTATTTTAGTTGGTTGATCACTTGTGATTTTATAGGTTCCTATATTATCGTCACTGCAAATATTTAGTGTCCAATCTTCTGCTGTTATTTGAGGGCGGGTGTCATCTGGATCGATTAATTCTGCTGGTATATCAAATATACAGGAGTCTTGACCAAAATACATCGTTATTTCTACTCTGTAGAAGTCTCTTTTTGTGATGATAATATCACCTTCTACATTGTCATTATCCACCAGTTCTTGCGTAGAGTCAAACCATTTATATGATAAAGTATATCCAGGGGGAGCTGAGATGGCTGATGATGTGAACCCAATATTGAGACCTCCATTGTCACAATTGATTACACCAATATTGCCCTGTAAATCTACAATCGTAGCATTTAAAGAAACCATACTATCACAACCCCTTGCAGTCTGCCCAGCAAGTGTTATATTCAGGTTTTGAACCGATTGAGTAATCATTGTACCATTATAATCAAATGGTTGACAGCTATAAATAGATACATTAGCTCTAGGCTTTGGCGATATCTCGTCCACATATACTTCTTGGGTGTATTTACATCCTGATGTTGATATTGTCACATCATGAGTAATTTGTCCACCATTGTATTGAATCATTGGTCCTAGCCAACCAATCACACCATCCCCGTTAGGATCTTCTGTAAGCGGCCCTGCAAAAGGGAAATCATTAAAACAAACAGCAACTGTATCAAAGACTTCTTTCCCCAATGGCATTACTGTGATGTTTTGAGTTAAGGTATCAGTAATATCACAACCATTTGTAGCATATACAGACACTTGATAGTCGCCAGGATAATTAAATTTCCAAAATGTATTGTATCCTAATAATCTAAAAGTATCAGGATAATCAGGCGTCGCAGGAGTCATTTTCCAAAAATAGTCGATATCCAACTCACTAATAGATGGACGGAGTAGATAGTTTTTATGCCCTAAACAGACTGTATCAGCAGGAATAGAATCTTTTGAAACTAAAGCACCGAGTTCGTCTAATGGGAATGGCTGAGCACCTTGGAGAACCTCTATTTCATAATCACAAACCGTCCCTGAGTACCCATCAATGAAAAAATAATAAACTTGACCAATAACGAACTGATCACTAAATAATGTAAAATCATTAATATTCGGAACTGTAGGGGCGTAACAATCTAATACATCATTGGCGTTAATCTTTCCACTTGGAGGTAAATCACACGTAGTGTAGATTGCCGATTGAACTCCTAATTCTGCTTGAACACCTTTGACACAATTATCTAATAATACTCTGAGCTCAATAGTAGTAGATCCTGCTACAAATGCAAACCATGACATATTACTAGGTTGACCACCAAAAGCAGGACAAAGCACATTTCGTATTGAATCCGCAGTGTTTAAGGTGTCTGGCATTCTAGCATTAAATCCATCAAGGCAATTTAGATCACAAATGATAGGAGCTGACTCACAAGATACACTGGCTTTTAGACTATCACAAGGGATGCCTTCCTGACTAAATACAGAAGAAGCGGACCCTAGAATCAATATAGTGATGACTACAAGTAGTCTAAATTTCATATTATTAAATAATTAAAGTGCAAAATTAACAGAAATTTCGAACCAATAAGGATAATACCTAAACCAAATTTAAAAATATTATAAAATATCCTAATA
>JBBKVK010000222.1:0-4304 GCA_037968395.1 Saprospiraceae bacterium
TTTGTTTTTAGTTTAAAGTTTTAGCAATTGTTAAGCTTGTTTGTTAATTTCTAAAAACTCGTGTTCTAATCTTTGGTGTTTAATTACTAAATGATTAAGGCATATACCATGGTCAAATGCAGATTTATTAATGAAAGCAGCTGTCACATCAGGATCTATCAAACATTCAATAAAATGACTATTTTCTTCTTGTATTTTACAGGATGGAATGTTTGCCAAAAAACCCTTTAAATCCAATATATTATCAGCATTAATTTCCATAGTTAGCTTATTACTAAGTATTGATCCAACGGGGCCTGTTTTCAACAATTTCCCATTTCTAATTATAGCTACGTGGGTACAAATTTTCTCTACTTCATCAAGGATGTGGCTGGCCATTATTACTGTCTTTCCACTCTCTGCTATGCGTTTAAGTATTGTCCTGACATCTGCAATACCTTGGGGATCTAACCCATTGGTAGGTTCATCAAAAATAACAACATCAGGATCACCTATGAGCGTCGCTGCAATCGCTAATCGTTGCTTCATCCCTAATGAATAGGTGTAAAAAGCGGACTTACGTCTCTGCTTTAAGCCGACTAAATCTAGTAAGCCATCAAAATCCACATTCTTAGCGTCCTTAATTTCTGCAACAATCTCTAAATTTTTGTCAGCGTCTAGATATGGGTAAAAATTTGGTGTCTCAAGTATAGACCCAATCCTTAATCTATGATGATCTCCATACTTGCCTTCAAACCATTCAAAATCACCTGATGATTTTGATAATATGCCTAGGATAATTCCTAATGTAGTGGTTTTTCCGCTTCCATTTTGCCCTAGTAATCCATAGATATTTCCCGACTCAATAGTAAGATTTAGATTGTCTAATGCTCTTAAACGACCGTAATCTTTAGTTAGATTCGTTATTTTTAATACTTCCATGTAGTTAATTAAGTTCTTCGTTAGATAAAGATAACGTTTTGATGACGAAAGGAAGTTTATATATGTTAACAAATCCTTACCGTTTTAGATTAATGAAGGGTTTATTTAGATGAAATAACCAATTTGGAGTGTATAAATAATGTTTATCAATAAAAAAAATAGGGCTGAAGAATGCACTTCAGCCCTATTAAAATATGAGTTTTCGAAAATTGAACCTAATCTCTAGGACATTATATTTTCGTGATCTTTTGAATAAACTTATTGCCTAAAGTGTCAGGAAAGCTTATGATATAAGTTCCATTAGGTAAATTAGTAACATCAATTTCTAATTGATTTCTACCATATGAAATATTCTTAGATTGAGTCATTACAGTTCTACCGACTAAATCTGTAATTGAGAAAGTACTCGTCCCATCTATATCTGATGTCATATCAATTGTGAAATTATTAGAAGTAGGATTAGGATAAACTCCATTAATAGTAAACCTTTCACTTGATCTTCTCACAGTTACTGCTCTTGAATATTCATATGATCCATCCAAATCCATCATTTTCAATCTATAGTAGGATGTTTTAAATGGTCGTTGATCTTCCAATGAGTAGTCTCCTCCTGTTGATAAACCAATTGCTGATTTTACACCTAAGGTTTCCCATTTTGATCCATCTTTTGACTTTTCAACTAGGATTTTATCTGCATTAATTTCTGAAGAAGTTGACCATGCTATCATATTTGCATCTCCATCTTCATATGCCTCAATATTCTTTAGTATTATTGGCAGTGCACTACCTGCAGTTCCAATATCAAAAGTACCTCCTCCTGAAGCATCAACTCTAATAAATACATCTTGAGTTCTATTCCCAGATCCTCTTGGGTCTTGGAAGTTTAGTCCTGTTAGGTTAAGTGTCTCTATAGCACCAATTCCACCAGTATTTGCACAAGCTAAAACAGATGACATGCTGCAATCTGCATAAGCATAAAGAGCCACATTCATACCTGTTGGTGTAACAGTTACAGTTAGATCTCCACCATTACCATCAGTAACGATTTTATAAAATAAATCAGCTAATCCATCAAAAGCACATCCACCATCTACTGCATTAGATGCAGTTGCACCTATAAGGTCAACTCCAATTAATTGGCCAGGTGTTTGGTTTGCTAGTAATACAGCTCCTGAACATACATTATTTGTGGGTGGGGTGGTATCATCAAAGGCACAAATGGAAAAAGTGCCGTTGTTATTATTTCCATATTCCCAAACTCTAACAAAAATTATATCTCCAGGAACAAGACCTGTCCTTGTTATCATGGACATAGCACCATTAACGCTATCATCATCATCACATTCAATAAGAGAAAAGGTACCATTAGAAGTATTATCACTTGATGAATAAAAAGCCATCCCACTGTCAAGCATTACGCCAGTATTTGTATCTACAATCAATTTGCCTGATGCAGGTACTTGTGCTTTAAACCAAACATCTCCGCCTAAATAACTGCCGCATCCTGGGGCTGGTGGACCTACAGTGCCAGTTGCACTCGTATTGGTATAAGGTAAAAAGTTGCATACTGATCCAACTGATAAAGTAACTGCAGCACCTGGATCATCATTAGCTGGAGGGGGCGGTGAAGCATAAACACACAAATTGAAATTTACATAAGAAGTGGTAGATGTAGACCTTACATTTACATAATATGTAGTCCCTGCTGTCAAGCTTAAATCTGAAAGTGATGTGCTAGTACATAAAGTACCAACTTGAGCTAAACTACCACAAGCCCCTGAGAAAACAGATACATACGTACTAGAGGATCCGCCATCAAAAGTTTCTACAACAGAAAAATTGTATCCTCCAGTCGTAGGAGGGGCAATTTTGTACCAAACGTCCTTATGAGTTGTACTACAATCTGCTTCAGTTGATGCAGTGGCTGATAATGTTGTACCGCTAATTGCACTACCACAAGCAACCGAGGCACTTAGTGGAAGGATTATAGCACCTGCACAGTCATCATTGGCTGGAGGTGGTGGTGTTTGAAATACACATAAATCAAAGTTTACATAAGATGTGGTAGATGTTGATCTCACATTAACATAATATGTGGTAGACCCTGTAAGGTTTAGATTGGGAATAGATGTACTAGTACATAATGTCCCAACTTGAGTTAGTCCGCCGCAAGCACCACTAAATACTGAAACGTATGTGCTTGACGAACCACCGTCAAATGTTTCAACTACAGAAAAGTTATATGCACCTGTAGTTGGTGGAGTAAATTTATACCACACATCATTATGTGTGGTGCTACAATCTGCTTCCGTAGATGGAGTGGCTGAAAGAGTTGTTCCGCTCACTAGATTACCACATGCTGAGGAGGCACTTAATGGAAGCGTTATAGCTCCTGCACAGTCATCATTGGCTGGTGGCGGTGGTGGTGTTTTTAAGCAGATATTAAATTCTGAAAAACCAGATGTAGCATATGAGTGTACTCTAACAAAGTATTCAACTCCAACTGTTAAACCTGAAGTAGTACTAGTTTCGGGATCACTACATTTAATACTAGTCAAACTAGCACAAGAAGTACCACTAAATACTTGATGTACTCTATCAGATAGCCCAGAAACTGTAGTTAACTCAATTGAGACAATTGAAGATGTAGCCGTAAATTTATACCATATATCATCATCAGCGCCACTTCCTACACAAGCAGCTAGTGATTGTGTAGCATTAGAAGTGTTGCCCAAAGTTGTAACAGTACAAGTATTTGTGCTATTGACAGTTAATGCAACTGCACCACTACAATTGTCATTTGCAGGGGGAGCAGGTGCTACTGCAATACTTAAATCATAACTATATGATACAGGAGTTGCAAATATATCGCAAACAATATAATATGTAGTTCCCGAGGTTAACATTAAATTAGCAACATCAGTTGCAGAGCTTGTGTATCCACCTCCAATACAAGGCGCTGTATCAGGGCAACCACTAAATACTTGAAAACCACCCCAAATACTTGATTGATTGGAAAGGATAATTTGATAAGTTTGTGTCACATTTGGTGTATATATATACACATAGTCATTTCCGCCTAAATAACTCCCATTGCATTCCGCAGCACAATTGGCAGAGGTAATGTCATCTACATCACCTACTGTATTATGGCCTATGTCGGTGTATGGAATTGATGCTATTGTAGTAAATCCTGTACCCAAAAAGCCTGGGCACTGAGCCGTTAAATTAATACTAACAGCTAATAAAGCTGTGATGAAGTAAATGGGTAAGTTTTTTGTCATTATTAAAGTTTGAAAGTTGAAGTAATTAAATAAAAGTTGTTGAGTAAATTGTGTACTTGGTTAGCGATGAATCCTTATTGGAAATATACGCTTTAAAGT
>JBBKVK010000223.1:0-4053 GCA_037968395.1 Saprospiraceae bacterium
CGTTATGCGCAATTAACCAAGCGGATGCGACACATTGATAGCTAAAAAATAAGAAATAATATAAATTCGAAAAATAGAATTTAATCATAAAAATGGCAGAAATTTCACTGAAACGAGAATACAGAGCTTTGTCGATTGCAGAGAAGAAACTGTTGTCGAAAGTTCAGGAATCCTTTGACAAAGAGATAAACAGTAAACTAAACTGGAAAGCAATATCGATTCTGATTCTTCTGACTATTTTATGTGCAGTACATATTTTTTTCTTTGATAAGTCTAATTGGTCGCTTCCGTCCAAATTTTTGATTGGTGTATTTCCGATAATAATTTGGGTCATTGTAGAGAATAAATTTAAAGGCAGAAAGAAAAAGATTCAGCAATTGGACTCATTAAATCATCTACTAGACATTGACGAAATCAGTGTTTACAAAGTTAAAGCTAAACGGATTGTGAAATTTTCTGAATACGAGGACGAAGGACGACTGTATTTAATTGAAACAGAAAATGACGAAAGATTTTACCTTTGGGATGACCAAATAATGATTCCTAAATCGACAGGATTTCCAAACAACTTATTTGAAATTTATTCCGATGAGATAATTAAAAATTCAATTGGCAGAAAGTTAGTTAGCATTGGAGATAAGCTTGACCCCTTGATTGTAAAAGCAAAAGACAAATGGAATTACTTCTCAAAAATGGGATTTCCTGGTGATTTAGAATTAGAAGATAAGTCGATTGATGAACTTTTAGAAAGAATAAAAGCGCATAACAATGTATATACAAAATAGGCGGAATAGTAGTAAATTCAGCGGTTGTAGCTCTCTTCAAAATCTCAACGGTTTGATAGGTTTGAAGCCCGCAATCGCCTACTTTGCATATACTTACCGTTGTAGCCAATGTAAAACAACCGTACCAAAGACTGAAAGGAAACTTTAGACCAAAAATTTAGATTAGTCTAAAATAATATTTTTTTAGACTAACTATTTTTATCTTTGTAGTCTAAATAATTATTAAACAATGAAGATAAACTATCTATTACTGGTCATAATTTCTTTTGTTGCGATTGTATCGTGCGACAAATTGGAGCCCATTCCACCCAATGAAGATGAAGTTCTTGATGGACAAATTGAAGGATTAACGCCTGCTCAACAAGGACAATTTCTTAGAGGAGATGAAGCATTTAGTGAGGTATTCACTTCTTCAAAAGGTTTAGGTCCATTATTTGTTGCAAATAGCTGTGTGAGTTGTCACGCTGGTGATGGTAAAGGAACACCTTTTACTACACTCACACGATTTGGTCAATTTGATAATACAGGAAATCAATTTTTTAATTTTGGAGGTCCACAACTTCAACATAGGGCATTGCCTGGTTATCAACCTGAAACTATTCCCAACGGAGCGACTTTTTCAAAATTCACTCCACCTGCTGTTACAGGATTGGGTTTTTTACGATACGTAACAGATGCAGATATTATTGCAATGGCAGACCCTAATGACACAAATGGAGACGGTATTTCTGGCGTACCTCATTGGATTGCTCTAAAAGATTTTGTTATTCCCGACCCCGATGCAATTACACAAAGTGGGATGTATATTCATCGCTTTGGTAAAAAAGCCGCAGCGTATGATTTACTTGACCAAACGGTAAACGCTTACAACCAAGATATGGGGATCACTTCAACTTTCGACCTTTTTGACACTTACAGTGGCTTAAGTATTGACCCTGAAGTCTCAGATAATACCATTCGTGATATAGTTGTCTATCTACAGACACTTAAAGCACCCATTCAAAGAAATCAAAATGATACAGAAGTTTTGCAAGGCAAAAGTTTGTTTACTCAAATCAACTGTGCTTCGTGCCACCAACCAACTTTAACCACTGGGAATTCTCCTATAGAAGCTCTTTCTTATAAGGATTTCTCTCCATATACAGATTTATTATTGCACGATATGGGCAGTGGTTTAGATGACGGTTATACAGAAGGAAATGCTCAAACTTCTGAATGGAGAACACCACCACTATGGGGCTTAGGCTTGTCACCATCTACACAAGGTGGACAGTATTTCTTAATGCATGATGGTAAAGCAAGAAGCATTGAAGAAGCCATATTAATGCACGGTGGAGAAGCAAACAATAGTAAAACAAACTATCAAAATCTAACACAACAAGAAAAAAATGCACTCATTAAATTCTTAGAATCATTGTAAACTATGGACAGAAAAAAATTTATCAAAACCTGTGGTTACGCCTGTTTGGGAGCCACTCTTTTTGTTCCATTGTTGCAGGGCTGTGTATCCACAAAAAGTGTAACTGCTGTCATTGAAGGCGAAAATTTGCTTGTTCCGGTTTCTAATTTTATAAAAGATGGTAAACCACTCAATTACATTGTCGTTAATAATACTCAATTAAAATATCCTATTTATTTGTTTAGGTTTTCTGACACAGAATATACTGCACTTTATATGCAATGTACACATCAAGGAAATGAACTGACGGCTTATGGTGAGAAATTGGTTTGTTCCGCTCACGGAAGCGAATTTGACAACTCAGGCAATGTTACCAATGGACCAGCATCTAATCCACTAAGAACATTTCCAATTCAATTGAAAAACCAAAACATCTCAATTTCACTAAAAAAAGTATGAAAAATATAATCACATCAACACTAATTTTAATATCATCTTTAGCTTTTTCTCAAGTGGATTCTACATTATTCAAAAGACAGCTAACTGATACCACAAAACAGCAACTTAACATGGATGCAGTTTATAACCGCCCATTTTTGAGTTATGGAAAACTGCCCGTTTCCGTAGGTGGTTATGCAGAAGCAAACTGGCAACACATCGGTACAGATGGCGTTTCGGAAGGTCATCAATTCCAAATGCGTAGAATGACTTTATTTGTTGCCTCGACCATTTCAAAGAAGATAAAATTTTTGAGTGAAATAGAGTTTGAAGAAGGAGGAAAAGAAATAGCCATAGAATTTGCGTCATTAGATGTAGAGTTTCATCCTTTGCTAAACCTTAGAGGTGGTATCATAATGAATCCTATTGGGGCATTTAATCAAAACCATGATGGACCAAAATGGGAATTTACAGACCGACCGATTTCTGCTACCCAACTATTACCTGCTACTTGGAGCAATGCGGGTTTTGGGCTATTTGGAAAAACATACAAAAACGACTGGATGTTTGGCTATGAACTGTATCTATCGGGCGGTTTTGATAATGCTATTATTGACAATGAGGAAAGTAAAACCTTCCTTCCTGCTTCAAAAGAAAATGAAGAGCGTTTTGAAGAATCTGCAAGCGGAACTCCTTTAACTATAGCAAAAGTTGCCATAAGACACAATAAGTTCGGAGAAATAGGGCTATCATATATGGGTGGAATTTATAATACCTTTCAAGATGATGGAATTGTATTAGATGAAAAAAGGAGATTAAATGTTTTTGCAATTGATTACAACACCACTCTACCCAAAACCAACACTTTTATTGCAGGTGAGTGGGCTTGGGTTAACGTAGGTGTACCCGAAACATACACTCAACAATATGGCAACAAACAATATGGTGGCTTTGTAGACATTGTTCAACCCATTTTAAAAAGAAATATGTTTGGTTGGGACAATGCTACTTTAAATTTAGCTTGCAGATTGGAATATGTAGACTGGAATGTAGGAACTTTTAAAGAAACAGGCAAAAATATAGGCGATGAACTTTGGAGTATTATGCCAGCAATAAGTTTTAGACCGACACCTCAAACTGTATTCAGGCTGAATTATAGAATACAAAGACAAACGGACATTTTGAACAATGACCCAGCTAAAACAGGTGGATTTAGTTTTGGAATATCCTCGTACTTCTAAAAACACTGGCTACAACAATGTATATAAAAAATAGGCGAATTAGTGCTAAACTAAAGGGTTTTGGCTCGTGTCAAATTTTGTGCTTAACCGAAAGTTTAGTGCTTCGTAATCGCCTACTTTTCATATACTAACCGTTGAACATCCATCGACACATATACCATTATTAATCAGTGATATACGTTTTATTATC
>JBBKVK010000224.1:0-2669 GCA_037968395.1 Saprospiraceae bacterium
GATTTGGGGAGAAAATGAGACAGAACAAAAAGTACTCATTACACTTGAATTATTAGATAGAGATAATAAAGTTGAAATTTGTGTTATCCCTCATGAGATGGCTACTGAAGAATTTTACCAATTATTAATGGATGATTGGAAAGGAGGTAAAGATGTAGAATTTCCAAAAGATGTTAAGAAGATTGAAAAACCGCTATCCATGACAGATAGTTTGTTGCCTGACGACCTTAAAACTGATAAATCTGATATTCTTTCTAGAGCACAAGCTGAATGGCATTTCACAGTATTGTCAGGCAAGCTATATGAAATGTATAAGTCAGAACTTGATGAATACAAGGAAAAAATTGATGCCCTTTCTGATTACAGTGAGGATGTATGGAGTGAGATGAAATCTTTTTGGGAAAAAGTTCAATCACAAGTTAGAGAGAGGAATTTGTTTAGAGACCATGCAGCTAATTTAAAGGAAAGGACTAATAATCTTTTTGATAAATTAAAAGTGTTAAGAAAAGAAATGAAAAAAGAGTTCGATATAAAATCGAATGAAATTTCGAATTCACTAAATAGTAGACTCGATGAAATTGAGTCAAAAATAGAATCAGGCTTAGCTTTAAAACCTGTGTTTTCCGAACTAAAAGAAATTCAAAACACTTTTTTTAAAGCTAATGTAAATAGGAAAGATAAAGATAGTATTTGGAATAGAATGGATTCCTTATTCAAAATGGTTAAACAAAAGCAATATGGTGATAAAAGCTCAAAAGATCATAAAGGGGGTTCAAGGGTTCAGTCAAGATTAGATGGATTATTAAAAGCTATTCAAAGAATGCAAAACTCTATAGCCTTTGATAAAAAAGATGTAGAATTTCAAAATAGCAAGATTTCAAATTCAGAGGGTCAGTTAGAACAACAAATTAGACAAGCTAAATTGGTGATGATTCAAGAAAGACTTAACTCTAAACAAGCTAAATTTGATGACATGCTTAAAACTAAGAGTGTACTTCTTGCTGTAATTGAAAAAGAAAAAGTAAAACAAGAGAAAGTAAGAATCAATCAAGAAAAGAAAAAGGTTGAAGAAGCCGTTAAACAGAAAATTGCAGATAAAATTAAGACTAATAAAGATGAATTAATTGATCAAGAAGATAAATTAATGCAAGCTGCAAAAGAAATCAAATCAGCTAAAACCAAGAGAAAACCCAAAGTTGTTAGTCCAGAAAAAAGCAATTCCAATGATCACTTAGATGAATCAATTATTGATACCATTGTTAACAAATTTGAGCAAACGGTTGAAGATGTTAAAGATACTGTATCTGCAATAATAGATGTAGCTGAAAATAAATTAGATGAAGCGATAAAAGGCTTTACTGAAGAGGAGTAGTCTTTTCTGCAAACTATGCTCTTCATTTACAAGAGGGTAAACATTTAACTCAAAATAATTACATTTCTTATTTTGAGGTTTTACTATTTATCGCCTTTATTATTCTATTAGGTTTGCTTGAAGTCAAACTACAAGTAGATCATTAATTCCTTTTTGACAAGATTCCATGAACAATATATTATAAGTGTTTTCCTTGTTTTTGATAAACTTACTATAAAAGTGGTTTTGGTTATAATAAAACAGATGTTTGTTTAAATACCTCCAAATATAATAACTTGATATGCAGATTATCATTTGTTGTGTTAATAAAGTAAGTTCACAAGTATAAATCTGCAGTGAACATTAAATTGAGTTTATCACCAAAAAATATTTGATCAAATTATCATTAAGTCCTCAGCCTATTCCCCACCTAATGATCTTGATATTTCCTTATTCTTATTAAGTAAAAAGCAAGTAACTGTTTTATTTCCTCAGTAACAACTACAAGCAACACTTTAGATTTAAATGAATAGGCTCTACCTCCATGCTACTTTTACATCAATTGACTCCATAATATTTGAATGACATTATTGAGCAATATAAGTTTTGTAATAAATAAATGCGAATTTTATAAAAATGTTGAATAGGTAGAAAAAATAATTGAGTTATAGAATGATATAAAAGTAAGTAAATGAGAGTGTTAAGAAAAGGGAATGAGTAATGGGAGAAAAAAATAATAAAAAAGGTAATAAAAAGTTTGGTTATAAATGAATTGATAGTGTACCTTTGCGGTCCCAATCAACGGATAGGGTAAAAAAATAACGAATAAAAACGGCATTAGAAAAGCGTTTGGAAAAACGGTAAGAATAAGCTGAGGTTATAAAAAGAAAGATTGAAAGAGATAGGAATCGAGAAAAATAAGGAAAGTAATTGAGTTGAGTTTCAAGGAAACAACTACAAAGTAGTTAAAGAAAAATACTATGGAGAGTTTGATCCTGGCTCAGGATGAACGCTAGCGGAAGGCTTAATACATGCAAGTCGAGCGGTAGAATTGACTTCGGTTGATTTGAGAGCGGCGCACGGGTGAGTAACGCGTACATGACCTACCCATAAGAACGGAATAGCCCTGGGAAACTGGGATTAATGCCGTATGTGATTATTGATATTAGAAGTTAATAATTAAAGCTGAGGCGCTTATGGATGGATGTGCGTCTGATTAGCTAGTTGGTAAGGTAACGGCTTACCAAGGCTACGATCAGTAGGGGGCGTGAGAGCGTGATCCCCCACACGGGTACTGAGACACGGACCCGACTCCTAC
>JBBKVK010000225.1:0-6397 GCA_037968395.1 Saprospiraceae bacterium
ATAGTGATTTGCAATAGGCTACAACATTCAATTAGTACGAAAATTTTGTATTTAGTAAATCACTCAATTTTTAAAACCTCTTTATTTTCTGTCAATTTAAAAATTATAATGGTTTGAAAAAAGGGCTCTCATTTTATTTTGTCGAATTTTAAATTATATACTATGCAACTTCTCAAAACTTTAAGCCTAATCTTGTTTTCTGTATTTGTTTTTATAAGCTCAATTTGTCAAGCCCAAAATGAATCTTTCATCATGTCAAGGATAGGAACTAACAACCTTTTGGATACGCCGTGGAGCTTAGTATATGGCCCTGATGGTTATTTATGGATCACAGAGAGAAATAAAGGTATAGTATTAAGAGTAGATCCAAATACAGCAAAAAGAGATGAATTGATTAAGATACCAGATGCTGCTACTATTGGTGGCCAAGATGGATTGCTTGGAATGGCAATCCATAAAGGGATATTAACAGGAAATCCATATGTGTATTTATCATATACTTATATTGTTCAAGGAGAACGCAAGCAGAAATTAGTAAGGTATACATATGCCATAAATGGTGATGATGGCAGTCTGTCTTTGCCTATTACGCTAATCGATAATCTGCCTGCTAGTAATGATCACAATTCGGGGAGATTAATCTTTGGGCCCGATGACAAGCTTTATTATACCATAGGTGATCAAGGCAATAATCAGAATAGTAATTATTGCAAAACGATCTTAGCCCAGATTTTGCCCACTCAAGCAGAAGTTGATCAAAAAGATTGGACCAATTATCCAGGCAAGATATTACGGTTAAACATTGATGGCTCAATACCTGAAGATAATCCAATATTTGAAGGAGTAAGAAGCCATATTTATACGTATGGACATAGAAACCCTCAGGGTCTTGTTTTTGGGAACAGTGGTTTGTTATATTCAGATGAACACGGTCCAAATACAGATGATGAAGTCAATATTATTTATGGTGGGAAAAACTATGGCTGGCCTTTTATTGCTGGATATCGAGATGATCAAGCTTATGATTATTGCAACTGGTCGTCGGCCACAAATTGTCAAAATGAAAACTATTCTTATGGGACTTGTCCTACATCGGCAACTTTCATTGAGGAGAGTAGTTTTACAAATAGCGATTATCAAGAACCTCTACTATCAATGTTTGCTGTAGACGATGACTACAACTTTAACGACCCAAATTGTAGTGATTCATGGATCTGTCGACCCAATGTAGCTCCTTCAAGTTTAGGATATTACAATGGCGAAAACATACCATCTTGGAAAAATTCTCTGATGGTGGTAAGCTTGAAAAGAGGATGTATCTTTCGTTTGAAATTAAATGATAATGGCTCAACAATTGTAGGAGACACATCAAAGCATTTCTACACCCCAAATCGTTATCGTGATTTGGCCATTCATCCTGATGGTAAAACATTTTATATCATAACGGATCAAAGTGGCAAAACTTCTGATGCATCTGGCTTGAATGTAGTTACTAACTTGCAAAATCCAGGGTCGATATTAAAGTTCACGTTAGATGAGTCAGTTTCTACCTTGAAGCAGACCATAGTTCCTTTCGGAAAAGTATGGCCAAATCCTGTGTCAGAAAAACTTTTTTTTGAGTTAAATCAAGTTGCAGGAATTGATCTGAAGGCAGAATTAATCAACAGGAATGGACAAGTTGTAAAAAAGAATGATCATTTAAAAGTTGGTATTAATGAAATAGAAGTTGATGAGATTTTGGAAGGTCTATATATATTAAAGCTTTCTCAAGGGAATCAAATTTGGTATAAGAAATTGATTATCTATAAGTGATTTAAACATATAAACGATTACACACATTCACCCCTAATTCCTTGCATTTTGATTTTCATGTTCTTTTATAAAAGTTTACAGAAGTCGGCAACACATAATAACAAAATAATAAACATCATTTATATACATAGTATTCAGGATTTTGCCAATTTTATGCTTTTAATCAGACAATTCTAGACTATGTACACAATGCTGGCCCTGTTATTTGTTTTGGGCTATATTTTTATCGCAATCGAACACACCATCAAAATAGATAAGGCAGCAATCGCCTTGCTTACAGGAGTAAGTTGTTGGGTGCTTTTGATATTAGGTAAAAATACAATCATTGGCCCAGAAGCCACAGTTGAAGAAATAGATGGAGCCATTTTACACCATATTGGTGAGATAGCAGAAATACTGTTTTTTCTACTTGGTGCAATGACTATTGTGGAGTTAATTGACTCACATGATGGGTTTAGTAGTATTACTTCCAGAGTTACTACTACCAATAGGGTCAAACTATTGTGGGTGCTTTGTATCATTACATTTTTTCTATCGGCAATTCTTGACAATCTTACTACAGCTATTGTGATGGCTGCTTTGTTGAAGAAACTCCTAAATGATAAAGAAGATTTGTGGTTTTTTGCAGGGATGATTATTATCGCAGCCAATGCTGGCGGAGCTTGGTCTCCAATTGGTGATGTCACTACGATTATGCTATGGATCGGAGGCCAAATTACAGCGACAAATATCGTTGCAAAAGTGTTCGTTCCGAGTTTGATTTGTTTGTTAATTCCACTGGTGATTGTATCCTTTTTTAAGAAAGGGAATATTACCAGCCCCGAAGCAAAACCAATGCAAGATTCGATTCATTTACAGTCTAGCAGGGAAAGTAACATTGTGTTGATACTCGGTGTACTAGGACTTTTATTTGTGCCAATATTTAAAAATTTAACCCACTTGCCGCCATTCATGGGTATGTTGTTTAGTTTAGGTGTTTTGTGGGTAGTGACGGAGTTGTTACATAAGAACAAAGAAGCAGAAGCCAAATCACAACTAACGGTTGCGTCTGTAATCAGAAGGGTAGATACTCCAAGTGTCCTTTTCTTTTTAGGGATATTGTTAGCCGTGGCCAGCCTTCAGACTGGTGGTCAGCTTCAAGACTTGTCACTTGCCATGAGCGAAAAGTTTAGCAGTATTTATACCACAAACATACTCATAGGGTTGTTGTCTTCTATAGTTGATAATGTTCCTTTGGTAGCTGGAGCTATGGGAATGTACGATTTTGTGACATATCCTCAAGATCATGTTTTTTGGGAATTATTAGCTTACTGTGCAGGTACTGGAGGTAGTGTGTTAATCATTGGTTCTGCTGCCGGTGTAGCTATTATGGGTATTCTTAAAATTGACTTCATATGGTACCTTAAAAATGTGTCATGGCTTGCCATTGTTGGTTATTTTAGCGGAGTGCTGGTTTACTATCTAATAGCTTGATTATAAATTTTAAGTTAATATTTTATATTTATTTACGACTAAAATTGAAAAAAAAAGAGCGACCACCTGAAAGTGATCGCCCTTAAATTGTCTAAAACAATCTATAGATTGCTTATTTCTCTATGAGACTTCTTTAATTAAAGAGTATAAGAAATCCTTGCGAAAACGAATCTTCCTCCAATTCCAAATTGTTGTGCTCTTCTTGACCAGTCAAATCTACCATCACTTCTGTTATTTTGGTCTCCATCTTTACTAAGATCAAGATCTTGAGCAGCTCTTTCAGGATAAATATCCAAAAGGTTATTAGCTCCAATAGTGATTGTTAAAGGATTCGTAACTTTATACCCAATAGATAAATCAGTAACTATTCTTGGATCAAATTCTTGTTGTAAAAGAATGTCAGTTGTAGCTTCTACTACACTACCAAAATAAGTATTTCTTAAAGTAACATTTAAGTTGTTAATGTTTAAACTATTACCTAGAGTTACCTTACTTCTCGGAACAGCTCTTTCAAGATATATTCTACTATCTTCTGGAAAATAAGTAGAAACTAATCCTGCATCTTGTAATACTTTTGATGCTTTAATGTCTCCTACTTGCTCTGTTTTAGAGAATGTACCTGCTAAGGTAGACTTTAGTCTTGCAGAACTAGACAATTTTGCATTGTGTGTCAGTACTATATCAACACCAGTACTCTTTGAATCAATTGCATTGGTAAAGAAAGATGCAGCTGATGCATTTGCTTGTCTAAGTAAATTATCCAATTCTGTTCCAGTACCTGGACCTTTAAATTGACCTGTGTAAACTACTCTGTCATTAATATTTACTACGTATCCATCAACGGTTACAGATAGGTTAGCTTCTGGAATTTGAGCCGTGATACCTGCACTTACACTCTGAGAGGTCTCTTGCTTTAATTCAGGAATTCCCAATAAACTAGCAGCTCTACTGTCATTTGCAAATGTTCCAACTTCAACAGGGTTACCTGCTTGATCAAATATCGTAGAAGTAGAGTTAAAGTTTAATTGGTGAAGAGATGGTGCTCTAAATCCTGTATTAGCTGCAGCTCTTAATGTGATATTGTCAGTAGCTCGTACTCTAGCCACTCCTTTTACGTTAAAAGTAGACCCAAAATCAGAATAGTTTTCATATCTCAAAGCAGCCCCTAAAAGTACTTTTTGAGTAACATCTGCTTCTAAATCTAAATAACCTGCTACACTTGACCTGTTTCTTGATACTTCATTTGCAGGACTAAACCCAGGGAATACTTGTGATCCTCCAGGTCTTGCACTACCAAAAAAATCTTTCTTAGGGGTTTGTGTTGGTTTAGTGATTGGATCTCCATTTACATCATACTGTGCATAAGATGGTAATTCACCTGCTACGATGTCATATTGCTCAGCTCTGTGCTCAGCTCCAAATGCTACACTTATACCTTCTAATAGGTCAGAATACGTTTTTCTAATATCTAAATTGGTAGTGTTTTGAGCAAAAGAAAACCCTCCTGCATCAAATCTAGTAGGTGTTGCATTCAACATTGATGCATTAGAAGTATTAGATATCTCATAAAGAAATGAATTTTTTCCGTAGGTATTGCTAAAGTCAACATCCCATGTATTTACTTTTCCTCTAATACCAACAGTCATAGACTTGTCATCAATTTTTGAGTTGATTTCTGGTAGAAATCCATTCATATAAGCACCTGTAAAAGTCCTTGATTGATTTGGTAATCTATAAAATCCAGCAGAATTACCAGCTCTTTTACTGACTCCTGCATTAGCATATAATTCAGTACCATTGTTGCCAATAGGTAATGCCATATTAGCAAAAAATCTTCCACCTCTTAATGCAGACTGACCAACTCTCATATTAAAATCAGATCTTGCTAATTGCCTAGCTGCTAGTTCTGCATCAGTATTGTTAGCTCCTAATATAGTTCTTAATTCAGCTTTAGTAGCAGTATCGCTTAACCCAAAACCAGCCTCGTTACCATACTTGATTACGTCAGCTACATCATCATCGAGTAATTTAGCAACATCATAACCTGCGTTATTTGCAAATCTTTCTACTGTATTGAATTTATTAAAGATTGAGCCTTCCCATTCTTTCATTCTACTAAACTCTTTTCTTACATCAAAGTCACCAGTAAAGTTAACGTAACCACCTTTCTGACCAAGACCAATACCATAGTTAGCACTAATGTTTGTGCTTTCTCCATCTGTTCCACCAGTTTGGTCGTTAGCATTGCTGCTGACATTTGCCCCGACTGTTACATTAAGAGTTAAAGCATCGGTATTGCTTTTTAAAATGATATTTATAACACCTGCAATGGCATCAGATCCATATTGAGCAGCTGCACCATCTCTTAATACTTCAATTCTATCTATAGAAGCAGTTGGGATAGCATTTAAGTCAGTACCTACACTACCTCTACCAAATGTTCCATTAACATTTATTAGTGACGATGTGTGTCTTCTTTTGCCATTGATTAATACCAATACCTGATCTGGCCCTAGTCCTCTAAGAGAAGCGGGGTCAATGTGATCTGTACCATCAGAGATGTTTTGCACATTTGATGTAAATGACGGAGCCACATAATTCAAAATTTGATTTAAGTTGACCTGCGGGGATGATTTTAATAATCCACTGACATCAATCACATCAACTGGCACTGCGGTAGTTAATTTTGTTCTTCCTTCTCCTCTACTACCAATGAATACGATTTCATCTAATAATTCTCCGGAAGCTAATTGTACATTTACAGTTGCTCTTCCACCGATGGCAACCTCTGATGTGGTGTATCCCACATAGCTTATGACTAAGATAGTACCTCCTTTGTCAACGTTAAGCTCATAGGCTCCATCAAAATCTGTAATCGTTCCAGTACTTGTTCCTTTTACAGAGACAGTTGCACCTATTAATGGACTGTTGTCTTCATCCACTACCGTACCTTTTACCATGGTCTGTGCCACAATTAGGTTGGCACAAAGCATTAATGCTAAAATTAAATAGTTCTTCATGTTTTGTTGTATATTAATTGTTAATTTATTAACCAAAGATAAAATATTTAAAATAGAATAAAAAATTTAAACGTGATTAAATATTAATAAAT
>JBBKVK010000226.1:0-2906 GCA_037968395.1 Saprospiraceae bacterium
CTCTTGTGTGTACTTGTTGTGGACAAGCAGATAATGTATCTGAAAAACTATCAAAAGATAAAAATCCAAAAATTCTTATCAATCAAAATTTGAATAGTTTGATAACGTTTAAAGTGCCAAATGAAAAAAATCCCAAAACACCTTCTCAAGATTCTTTGGAAAGTTTGAATTTGATTCCATACGAATTATTAAGAATCGGAATAGACGCTAAAGGTGGCAAACAAATAAAAAAATATAAGATGGACAGCCTATTGTTTGATGGGTGGTCAATACAAATATTCAATGAAAATGAACATCGCTTTCGTTATACCCATTACTCAAATGGTCTTGCTGACTGGCAAATTGGTTATTTTGATAATGGAGAATTAGATCATGATTTTCGTATGAAAGATGGGGTGAATTGTGGAAGTGTGAGAATGTGGCAAAAAGGAGGCTGTCCTTACATTAATACTTATTTTCTGGAGGGAGGTATTGCAGATGGTCCAGCTTACGCCTGGCACCAAAACTGTAGTTTATCGAGGGATGCCTTATTTAAAAATAACAGGATTTTGTATGAGGTAAAAATTGACCAACAGGGTAAAATAGTTGAAAAGCATGGCGAAATTCCTGAAAAATATAAATAGCACTTGCGAGCAACAATTATATAGCACAATCATCACTAAAAAATAATTTCAATTCTTTATACGGCGTATTACTGTAAATTGCTACATTTGTGTTGTAAACGATCGCATTAACGCCATAGGGGTATGTATAATGCTTTATATACCAAATTATCTATCGAGCTAGTGTTCATGTAGCAATGCCTAATTCTCCATTAGAATAGTAGCAGAATGAACTAAGTCATGGGTAAGTACAACAAGATATTAGTCGAGGAGTGGAGACAAGAACCCACTAAAAAAAACGGGGCACATTCCGAAAAGCCAAAAGAGTAGGAAAATCAAACTAAAAAAATGCAAAATATCAACTTTACAATTTTTGTAATAATATCAATGAGCTTAATACTTTACATAACATCATGCTCAAATAGTCAACAAAATTCAAGTGAAGACAATGCTATTGCTGATAGTAATCCTGAAGCCGTTGTCAAACATGGTGAATATCTTACAACAATCTTAGGGTGTAATGACTGCCATTCTCCAAAGAAAATGGGACCCAACGGTCCAGAAATTATTGCCGAATTAATGTTATCTGGTTACCCTTCAGATAGACCAATTGTGAAATTTGTAGATCCGTTGATTAAACAAGGGTTTGGAATGTTTTATCCAGACCTTACAGCAGCAGCTGGACCTTGGGGAGTTTCTTTTGCAGGCAACCTAACACCTGACGAAACAGGTATTGGCGATTGGACAGAAGAACAATTTAAAAAAGCTATCACTCAAGGTAAATATAAAGGTATGGATGGTGGCAGAATGCTGTTACCTCCGATGCCATGGTTAAACTATGCAAGATTGACAGATGAGGACGTAAACGCAATGTTTATGTATTTACAAACCATCAAACCAGTCAACAACATAGTACCATCGCCAATTTCACCAGATTTAATGTAAGGGCAACTTATTAGTAGAAAAATATTTCATATATTACTGGCTTTCTCAACAATTTGTCATTGGTAATAGAATAGTATGAAACAAAATGAACTATCAGAATTAACGGATCAAGAGTTATTAGAAAAAGCAAAAAAGAAAAAATCAACTGCCATAACTCATGCTTTATTAATTGGATTTTTAATTGGAATTGTAATTTACAGTATTGTTAAAAACAGTTGGGGGTTTTTCACATTAATTCCTTTGTTTTTTATTTACAAACTATTTAATAATGCTAATGATACAAAACCATTTAAGTGATTTAATTGAACTTAATATTGAAGGTTTTTTAATGCTCTTAAATCAATGGTGATCTTTAACCCGCATTATGCGTTAGGAAATCCCCGCCTGCCAAAGTCTTGTACAGCGGGCAGGTATTACGGATAGAAACACCTACAAAATAAGTCGTGTTACTCACGTTTCTGTATGATGACAGATACTGATCCTTCGTCATACCTATGCCTTGTATTCGGACATTAATTGGCCCAAAACCAAACCAAAACCTCAATTATGAAATTCAGAAAAGCAACAAGTAAAGATGTATCAACAATTGTGGAAATGATTGCAGATGATGATCTTGGTAGTAAAAGGGAAAATTTTAAAACTCCTTTACCACAAGAATATATAAAAGCATTTGACAAAATAAATTCTGATGAAAATCAAGAATTAATGGTGGTAGAAAATGAGGACCTAGAAGTGATTGGTACACTACAATTATCATTTATACAATACCTCACATATCAGGGTGGTATCCGAGCCCAAATTGAAGCGGTTAGGATTAGAAAGGATAAAAGAGGACAGGGTATCGGAAAAGAAATGTTTCAATGGGCCATAGCTAGAGCAAAAGAAAGAAATGCCCACTTGCTTCAATTGACAACGGATAAAAAGAGACCAGATGCTATTAAATTCTATGAAGATTTAGGCTTCAAACAATCACATGAAGGAATGAAAATGCATTTTGATAGAAAATAGGCGGGTATGGACCAGTTTTTATGACACTAAGTTATCAACATTTAAAAAACCTATAAACTTAAAATTCGTTAAATGGGAAATAAATGGATAATAATAACATCACTTTTTTTAATAATAACTTTTCTTTTTTATAGGTTGACCCGTGATTATTCCAAAGAAACTATACTTATTTATTGGCAAGTGGCAATATACATCAGTGCAGTTATTACAGTTTTAATAATGATTCTTTTAGAATGGGTAAATGTATTGACTTTTTAAAAGCCTAATCAAGAATAAAAAAGAAAAATTTTTGCCAACTTTTCGCTATCTTTCATTAACTAATAATAAAGGAAATAGTAAATAGTATATAAT
>JBBKVK010000227.1:0-4156 GCA_037968395.1 Saprospiraceae bacterium
AATTGCTCTTGCAATTCTTTTTGCTGTTCGATAAGTTTTTCCATTTCTTTTTTATCCTGCCAATCCATCTCCTTTTTCTGAAGTAGATTTTCCCTCATTTTTTTGAACTTCTCTTGGAGTTTGTCAACATTTTCTTTTGACTCCTTAAGTTTCTCTTTGATTTCTTCTTCATTAGCATTTTCTAAGTTTTTAAACTCTTCAAATGTCGGTTTTGCATAGGTCATTACACCCGTCTTTGCAGATTTACTCCCATTGACAGCATCATTGTCATATACTTCAAAGTAAAAATTCACATTATCACCTGGTTGAAGTTTTAAGTCATTTATATTAAAAGTGTAAGAGTATTGAGTTTCTCTTCCTTCTGATTTGTTAATCTTAATTTTCTTTTCTGGTTGTGCCGCTCCTTTGTCATTGGTAATAGCATAGTTAAATGACAATGAATTAAGTCCATAGTCATCTGCTGCTGTTCCAGCAAAATATATCAATTTAGTGTTGGTACTATCCACAAATTGCTCTGCTGTAATTACAGGATATTGATCTTTAATTACATTGATAGAATATGCCATTGAATCAGGCGTAGGTATGTTTTTATTGGAAATATAAACCTTGTAAGCATTGTCAGATCTTATCCTTGAAGCAAAACTGTATTCTGAGTTTGATTTCTTTTCTACAGTAGCCTTTTTACCATTAAATACCATATCAACTTGATCAGTAAATTCTGTAGTAAATTCCCAAATGACTTTTGTGCCTTCTGGTATGATAAGGTCACCGACGCTTTGTAATGATTCATTAGACCTACCTAAATAAGATGGATACTGCAATGAAACTTCAAAATCTGTAAGGATTGGTTTTTCTATGACATCAATGGTTCTTTGTTTTCCTTTCACGATACCAGAGTTTAGTCTAAACTTAGTATCTTTTTGCATATTTCTGAATGTATATGAAAAGTTGACAATATCTACTTTTTCAAGTCTGTATTGGAAGTTATCTATCTCCACAAATACTTCACTTGGGATAACTAACCCTTCAACTTTAACATTCAAGGTATAATCTTCAAATTGAGGTACTTTTATGTTTTCATCATCTACAATAAAAGAAAATGGAGCATCTCGCTCAAACTCTTTATCATTATTTAGTATTCGGTATGAACTGTCTTTGATCAAACTGGGTGCTGCAAATAACAACACAAGGAATAATAAAAATGGTGGCAATGCATACTTTAAATATTGCCTATTTTTACTTAAATCAATCGCTGATTTAAAAGGGACGGGCTTGATTTCTTCAGATTTTTGATTGATACTTGCTATGATCAAGGCTGCATTGGCACTAGATTCAGATTGTTTTTTGAGTTGTAAGACATTAGTTAGTTTGTCTTGTACACCAGTGAAATGATCACCAATAATGCTTGCTGCCTGCTCGTGGCTGATCGTTGTACCTAATTTAAAATACCGAACCAATGGATTGATGACCCAATACCCTAAAGATAGGATGGTGGTCCCCAAAAAGGATAAAAACAAAAACTTTCGAGTGCCTGAAGAAAAATAGTATTGACTTTCTAAGAGGCTGTATATGAGGAACAAACCAAAAATAAGACCTACCGTATAAAGAGAGCCTTTAATGAGTTTGTTTATATAAAATTTTCGAATAAATTGATCGAGTTTGGAAATCAGCAGCTGATAGTTGTTGGTCGTTTGATCCATTCAAATGTATGTGGTGAGTATATATTTATAAACTACAAATATAAGTATTAAAAGGTTCTAATGCAATAGTTAATATTTGGATTTGATTTAGACACATTCCAAAATATATTTCCTTGATGTTGATACCAAGAGGACGTATTGATAAGGTGAGAAATTTGTATGTCTTTTATCTTGTTAGTATATTGTATTTTTGTTTTCCAAATCTCAACACATCATTATGAAGAAATATGCTATACTGTTTGTACTGTTTATTACGAGTTTGCATTTGCGAGGTCAAATACAGATACATGATGACATTATTTCCACTCCTTGCGAATTTGATTCCTCTGTTATTATTGCTAAATATGAATTATGGGATTTCTTCCAAACGGAAGATAATACTCTTGACGGTGTTAGATTACCAAATTGTATTCCAGTAATAAATTCAAGGTTTAGCACCGAACAGTTAGATTTTACTAAGAAGCTATTTATGACTACGAATAGTAAATACATACCAATGGGCTTAAATGCAAACTCAATTTATTCCATGGTGTTTAATTTAAATTCAAGTAGTATTTTTGATCAAAACTGCGAATCCTGTCAAAAAGTTCTTTTTTATACCTCTATGCCCAACGCTACCATGGATGGAATAAATCATGAGGTATGTGATTTTGATTTGTCTACTCCTTTTGGATCAAGTCTTTTAAATGAGATTTGTTTTGCAGCTGCCAACATCTTAGATCAAAAATTAGATCGAGTAGTATTTGAAATATCACTCGATTCTACTGCTAATAAAAAAACATTATTAAGATTTAATGGTCTATTTGGAGAAGAAAATCCATTTATAAATCTGATGTTAAGTGATTTGACACTTTCTCAATCAAAATTTAGCAATAAATCAATAAGCTTGAAGCCTTCTGAATTAGTTATTGGTAATTTTTTTGACTTTATTTTGGTAACACATAATAAGGGTTACCCATCATCTTTAAACAAGGATTTTAAAGAAATTAAAATTGATCCTAATCCAAATGAAGTATATGATATTGTCATTGAGAGTCAGTTTTTTGAAAATATAGTCTTTCAAAAATATACAGGTATCAGAGGTGGTTTGGTGGAAGGTCAAGATAGCCTGAGACATAATGTAGAATTAGTTTTAGAAGAACCATGGTCTTGTTTTTCCATAATTGGTGATTTAATTTTTGGAGGTGGTAGTTCGTTTAGATATATAAGCGGGGAAATTAATCTACGTGAACGTAATTCTTGCCTGATGTTCAAAGAAAAATCTACTATGACTATAGATCAAAATGCACAGATGCATTATGGTAATAAAGGTAGAGGGATGTTGGCTCTATTTGATGCCAAAATTGAAATCAATGACAGTGCTCAATTTACCATGGATGGGCAAATTGTACTCAAAGCTGGTCTTGAATCCCCACATATTTATTTAGATAAAAATTCAAAAATAGACTTCACCAAATACGCCAAAGTATGGGTCATTGACAATGAAGACCAAGTAGTCTATATTCATGCTAAAGCTGATCAAGTAGATCTGACTCAGCTCGATGCAGACTCAAGGAGTCATATTATAATTTTAGAGGAGGTGATAAAAGTGCCCGAAGTTGGGGAGTTGGTTTGTTATCCTAATCCAACAGATGGGAGATTATATTTTAAAGGCAACTATGATGGTGAAACCTGCAAAGTGATGGATATTAATGGTAGAATGGTTGATAGTGAGCTTATTGTAAATAATTTCATTGTATTGTCTGAATCGTTAGATGCAGGTATGTATATATTAAGGATTGGAAAGTATAATGCAAAGGTGGTTAAGATTTAGATAGGTAATATGGTAATGTGGTTTTTTGGTGTCTGGATGACCTCGCCTACCACTTCGACTCCGCTCAGTGCTAGGCTGTAGGTTCGGGAAAATGAGAGGAAAATTGACCATGAAAGAAGAAATAAAAATTCAATAATAACGGCAGTGAAAATTCAGTTTAATTATAAGGAAATATCGACCATTAGCTATGAAATATGCCGTATTTATATCATTGATCTTTTTAACATCTTGTAACAGACCTGAGTTGAGCTTTGAATATTATGAGGCTGGAAGCACATTTAATAATGGAGTATATTTTGTACATAACTTTAAGCACAATGATAGGTCAGAAAAGATGATTGATGACTTTGTATGCACATTGATGAATGACCATTTAATTAATCATGGAGACTTTGTTATTACATTTTATAAAATATCAAACAAAACGAATTTAGAATATTTAAAAGAGAATCCTGAATATTTTTATAGAAGCTACGTTTTTTTCAGCGATCATGGTTCATTTAGAGATGATTATTTATGGGAGTACGATTTTGATAACCTAAAATTTATTGAAAAAACTAAACTTAAAAATTATCAAAACTATAAATTTTCTAGTAAAGGAATTAGTTGTATGAATTAAAGTTACTTCGAGTTTATATAGAGA
>JBBKVK010000228.1:0-4035 GCA_037968395.1 Saprospiraceae bacterium
GGCTATATTTAATAGTAAATTTTTAGCAGATTCTTTATCCAAACTAGAATTGTTAAATTTCAAAGAATATAAGTTGTCGCCTACTGTGATCCATACCAATTTTGCATAATCGGAGCTAAAATGAAAACAAGCAGTAGTAGCTGTATTTTCTATTTTTTCATAATACCTTCTTCCTCCTTCATGTCTCATCTTGCTGATTAGCTCACCATCTTTAATCAACTTAGTAATATATTGAGGGAATAGAGATGAAAAAGTTTCAAATTTATCATTTGGCTTAATCGATAATTGAAGACTTGGAGCATCATTTTTTAATCTGATATTGCAAACTGATTCTCTGCCCTTATTATTAGGTAAGAACTTATCAAATTGCATACCATTTGAAGACAATACTTTATTCAGTTCATTGAAATTTAAAAAATCACAAGCATTCTGCCCAACAGAAAAATTTACTGACAGTACAATTAGTAAAAAGGTTGTTGTACTATTTTTTAATGACATCCTATATCAGCTCTCGCTTGAGGATCATTATTTGGAAAACAGTTACCACTCAACACAGAAGTAGGTTTGTACCTTAACAAATTTGGATCTGCTAATGATTTTTTCAAAAATGCTTCTAAGTATAGTTTTTCATCAGTGGTCAAACCTAGAGGTGAAAACTTTTCTGAAAGTCTTTCGTTGGCAACATTTGGGTTTTCAGATATTGCTTGATTTTTGTATTCGATTAATGCTGCTAAACTAGTAACACTTGAACCATGAAAGAAAAATCCAGAATCACCTGCGTTATACAAACCAGGTACTTTAAATTTATAATTATCTTCTTCTTTCAATGTAAATCCTCCCCTTCCAAAATTTCTCATATCAGTTGGACTAGGAGTATATGAGGCACTTTGATACATATCTTTAACACCTAAAGCATGAAATTCAAGGGATCCTAAATTTTCTTTATAGTGACACTTTGAACAATTTGCTTTACTAAAAAACAAAATACCTCCTTCTTTCTCTTCATAACTTAAAGCAGATAAATTACCTCTCAACCAATCTTGAAAAGGAGCTTCATTTGCTATTATAGTTCTAAGATAAGCTGATAAAGCTAGTGACCCAGTTAAAGGTGAATATCTATCTTCTACCGAGAAGTCAGAAAATGCATCATCAAACATTTCTTTGTATCCTAAGTCTTCAATAACTTCAGGAGTGTATGTTAGTCTATGCACAAAAATACCATCAATATTCTGGGTTTCCAACCCTTGCATACCCATTTTATTTCTAGCTAATGCTTCATTTAGATCCCAAAGTTCTTCTGTTCCTTCATTTACATGTGTAGCACCAAATGAACCATTCCAAGATGTATTGTGAACAAATCCAACATTTACCATAGACAATGGTCTAGCTGCTTGTACGTCTAATTCATTAACTTCATAATTAGTATTCCTCAATCTAAATTTTCCATCAATTCCATAACCTACTCCACCATCTCCAACACCTTGAAAATTACCTGGCTTAAATCCTGATTCAGGTACATGACAAGTTGAGCAAGAATAAGTCTCTAAACCTTCTGGCTTTTTGGCATCTCTACCTAAACCTGTTTCAAAAAATAATAACTTTCCTAGAGCTATTTTTTCAGGAGTGAGAATATTTGTTTCATGCTGAGGATATTTAGTTATATCACTGCCGTCTGGTAAAATATAGAAGTCAGGATTCTTTGTCGGGGAAGCTTCCGCTACAAGATTACGTAACTCCATGTCTAGCTCAATAAGCGTAGGCATCTTATCTTGGGTACAGGAAGAAGCAAATATTAGTGCGAAAAAAAATAGTAATATGGTTAATCTCATGGGATGCTATCATTGTATTATTATGACGTAGTGCAAAAATAGTACTAGACTTTGATTTTACGCAATTTTAAGGGTACTATTATGTTAATGAAATAATAAATATTTTACACAAATAGAACTAATATGACCGTTTACGGTTCCATACTCTATAACATTGATTACTTATCTGACAGTATTACCTTAAAATTGACTCATGAAATATATACTATTTGCTTTAGTTTTGCTAACATTTGCTTCTTGTTCTGTAAAGAAAGGACTTACTTCAAATGCTGATAGGGATACTCCAGCCACTGAACTTTCTATTAAATTCCTTACAGCTCTTAAAGATGGTAATAACACAGACAGAATAAAAGCCGAATTACAAGCTTATAAGGTTGAGGATTTATCAAAAGAATTAGATTCTGACCCAAAACGTTTTACTTTTTGGGTTAATATATATAATGCATATATTCAAGATATCTTGTCAAATAATCCAGAGCTTTATCAAGATAGAGGTGCTTTTTTTAGAGAACCTAGAATTGAATTACTTGGAAGGACTTTTGCATTTGGCGAAATTGAACATGGTATATTAAGAAGATCTCAAAATGAATATGGTTTAGGATATATCAGAAAATGGTTTCCACCATCATGGGAACGTAAGTTACGTGTAAAGAATAGAGATTACAGACTTCATTTTGCATTGAATTGTGGAGCAAAAGATTGCCCAGCTGTTGCTATATACAACGCATCAAAGATTAATGACCAGTTGGCAAAAGGGACTAGTAAATACCTACTAGCTTCTTCCGAATATAATGAATCACAAAATACTGTAAACGTAACAAGCCTTTTTAGTTGGTTTAGAGGAGATTTTGGTGGCAAATCTGGTTCGAGAACAATACTAAAAGAACAAAAAGTGATACCAACTGGGGCTAAACCTAAATTACAATTTAATGATTATGATTGGACTTTGTATTTAGATAATTTCATCGACTTGTAAAATTCTTTTTTACACCCAGTTAATGCCTTTTACCAGTAGTGCTTGAGTTTTAGACTCTTCACTTCCTACTGCTGGTATATGGTTATATAACCAATTAACTTCTTTTGGTAAGGACATTAAAATAGACTCCGTTCTACCATCTGTTTCTAATCCAAACTTAGTGCCCCGATCCCAAACCAGATTAAACTCGACATACCTTCCACGTCTAATCATTTGCCACTCTTTTTCTTTTTTAGAATATGGCTTTTCAAAGTTTCTTTTAAATATTTGAGTGTATATAGGAAGAAAAGACTTTCCTACATCTTTTGTAAACTCAAAACTAGAATTCTTGTCCTTTGACGGAAGCCCTAATTTATCAAAGAAAATTCCACCAATTCCACGGGTTTCCTTTCGGTGTTTAATGTAAAAATAATCATCAGCCCACGTCTTATATTCAGGATAAAAGTCTGGATCATGTTTGTCACATGTTGTTTTTAGCATGTTGTGAAAATACTTAGCGTCCTCTTTATCAACATAGTGTGGTGTTAGATCAATTCCTCCTCCAAACCACCACGTATTTTCGCCTGTTTCAAAGTATCTAACATTCATATGAATAATCGGTAACATTGGACTACTTGGATGAAGTACAATTGAAACTCCAGTAGCAAAAAAATCAGCTTCATCTAACTCCAAAGACTTCGCAATATTTAAAGGTAATTTGCCTTCTACTGCCGAGAAATTGACTCCTCCTTTCTCTATATGCTTCCCTTCTAAGATCCTTGTTCTTCCTCCACCACCACCAGGGCGTTCCCAAGCATCTTCTTGAAATTTACCAACTTCATCTAGTTGTTCTAACCCTTGACATATCTCATCCTGCAGGCCTTTAAACCAATGAGTTATTACGCTCCTATCCATTTAACAAATCTTTTAATCCTTCAACAGATGCTTTGGTAGAACCAGTAAATACAGCTCCATCTATTATAGAAAGTGGACGTTTTAAAAATGTATATTCGTCCAAAATCCATTTTCTCATTTCTTTTTCAGACAATTCTTTATCTTTTAGACCAAGTGATCTGTATTTCATTGCTTTTCTAGAGAATAAGGCTTCATATGATCCTAACTTTTTAGCTGCAAAGTCTAAATCTTTTGCAGAAACGCCATGTTCTTTAATGTTTATTAACTCTACTCCCTTCAAATCTAATTGTTTCAAGATCTTAATATTTGTAGAGCAAGTTTTTAAATGATATATTC
>JBBKVK010000229.1:0-3499 GCA_037968395.1 Saprospiraceae bacterium
TACTCCATATTTGCTAAAATTATTGCAAAAGACAATGTGCATTTGATGGAAATATTAAATGATCAAATCCAGAACATTGAAGGCGTGGCTAGAACGGAAACTTTTATTTCATTGCAAGAAGGCATCCATAAGTCTATGTTTTTGTAGGGCTTGATTAGCAAAGACTTAGTAGTCGTATTTGTCAAATTTCACCTTTTTAGTTCCTTGATTTGGAGGAAATAGTCGTAACTTTTATATAAAGAGGGGAAGTTGCTAACACTTTAAAACCAAGCAATCATAAAGTAGAAATTCTGATTGCCTTAAATGTTAAGAAGGTTCTACCTCACTAAAGTGACATCACCGGACAAGTTCAGGATTTCGCCATCAACAAATTCAATCTGAGCTATCCAAACATACACTCCAATATTGACAGGTGAATTGTTAAATCGGCCATTCCAACCAAATGTCTCATTATTGATTGGAAAGTCGTAAAATGACCACATTTTATTCCCCCATCTATCAAAGCCTGAAAATGATGAAATTTTATTTACTTCTGATTCCCTACCAAAAATCATGAAAATATCATTGACTCCATCATCATTAGGTGAAAAAATATTTGGGACTATGATATGTTTGGTTTTATCTACAGCAATAGTCAACTGATCCTGATCAGAACAACCATCGGTATTAACTACTTCTACAGAATACGTAGTTGTAATAATGGGATACACTACCTGATCAGGACATTGCGGACAATCTATATTATTTATTGCAGTCCAATCTAATAAAATAAGGCTATCTAATGGTACATTTATAACAGATTTTAGGATGACACTATCACCAATTGAGATACTGCGATCATCTCCAAGATCAACACTAACAGCAGTCACACTATTAATAAGTACCATCTCAGATTTAGAGCATCCGAAACTATCCATGACATCTATTTGATACAAACCACTTGATAGGTTTTCAAATTGGTTGTCAGGTTGAAAAGGACCATTATTTAATGAATACATAAAGGGGGGAAGTCCACTGTTAATATTCACAATGATAGCTCCTATATCATCATAAAAACAATCTAATTGACTGATCGACAAGTCGACAGATATGATAGGTGCTAAAGTGGTATTAGTGATTATTGTGCTATCGCATCCATATTGATTTAGTAGGGTTTGTATTATTGAACCCACTTGCAAACTATCACATGTTGTCAGGTTTATTATTTGCTCTGTACTGGGGTTGAAAGAGATATGTGTTAGTATTATACTATCACACCCGAATTGATTGGTATAAAACTCAGTAAATAAGCCAGTATCTAAGATTTCACAAGTACTGCTCATTAGGTAAGTCGTATCCTTAGGGTTTAGGGTAACATTTTTAATGATGACACTGTCACATCCGTATTGATTTTTTAGATTTTGCCTTAATATTCCTGATTCTAACGGATTACAAGTATTATCAAAAAACGCAATAGAATCAGAAGGTTTTAGCGAAACATCTATGTAAACTGTGCTATCACACCCGTATTGGTTTATTAGATCTTTAACAAAAAGGCCTGATTGTGAAGGATCACAAGTGGAATCAGAAATATAAGTGGAATTACTTGGATCTAATATAACGTTAGTAATAACTACACTGTCACAACCGAATTGATTTATGTTCACATAGCTAAATATACCAATAGCTGTCGAATCACATGATGTTGATTGCAGGATAATGGTATCTTTTTGTAATGGCTTTATAATTGTGGTTACAACACTGTCACAACCCAACTCACTAGTAAGTGTTTTAACAAATAGGCCAACCAACGAGTCCGTGCAAGAAAATGATTCAAAACTAATATCGTAACTAGGAAACAGATCTATATTTATAATCACTATACTATCACACCCAAATTGGTTGCTTAAATCAGTTGTAAATGTCCCAACCTTTGTAGAGTCACAAGAACCTTCTGTTAAATGTGTAGTGTCTGATTCTGTATGTTTTATAGTAAGAGTGACAATACTATCACACCCAATCTGACTAGTTATATTTTGAATAAAAACACCTGCTAATGTGGGGTCACAAGTACTACTGTCTAATGAGATTTCAAATCTTTCAACATAAAAAACGTGAGATATTTCAGTACTATCACAACCATATTTATTGGTAAGCCGCAAGGTGTCGGTCGAAACAGTTGTGCTGTCACAAGTATAAGAAATGCGTAAAAAAGTATCAATTGGAGCTAAAGAAACACTATAAGTTATAATACTGTCACAGCCATATTGATTTAAAGCAACAACAGTAAAGTTACCGACTCCCGCAGAATCACAAAGAGTAGAATAGACTATAGTATCAGAAGGAGGAAAATACTTTACATTAACATATACAGTGCTATCACATCCAAATTGATTAGTAAGAAATGAGGTGTATGAGGTTGCTTCGTTTAGGTTACATGTTGGTATAGTATCAAAAACTTCATGGGATTCATATACTTCAACATAAGTACTTAATTGATCAGTGCATCCTCCAATTCCAGTAATTGTAACATCATACAACCCATTATAATCAATTGTAGCATTTTGAAGAGAAATGGTATTTGCTGATGAGGTAAACCCATTTGGTCCAACCCAACTGTAAGTATCTCCACCATCTGCACCTATCTGAATATCATCTCCTTCACATATTGGACCGGTATTGAAGATGTTTGTTGTCATCATATATGGAGTCAATAGAACGGAATCCTTTACAGTACATACAGGAGAAAAGATAATGTCATCGATTGCAAAATCATTTCCCATCTCAATGGTATTAAGATCCCTAATACAAATATCTGCAGAAGTATTTGATCCGGAATTCCACAAAACAAAGAAGTTGGTCCAAACACATGGTGTATTTAGTGCCACATTACCTGTCCCAATTGGCGATCCATTGATTCTAAACTGGATCTCTGATGGGCCATTTGGATCTACCGATGCTACCCAAACAGAGAAAGCATATTCGGTATTTGGCATTATATTGACTGTTTGACACCATGCATTTTGATTCGCACTTTGATGCCCATTGATAAGCATCATATTACCGCTTCCTGAAGTATGATCACCACAAGCCTGCCAATTGATATGCATTGGTGCAGGATTATTACCTACTGAATATTGCCCTTCTAATAGCTGATTGCCAGGGATTGTTGGATTAACATTATATGTATAATCGGTGGTGAAACTAACATTACCACTTTCAAAATCTCCATTTATAATTAGATTCGTCGAGAAGTCAATACTTTTTGCACAGAGATAATACATAGTTGGATCACTGACAGTGGCAGTAGTTGACAAAGAGTTAGGGTCAGAAAGTCCAGTGGAAGGTGTCCATTGATGAAAAATTGAAGTACCGTTTATAGATCCGTTTAATGTGAAGTTCCCAGGTATTTCACATGTGTTTTGGTCAGGTCCTGCATCAACTATTGGGCATTGACTAAGCAATAGCATAGTATTCAAAAAAACAATGCACATTACAATCAGTTTTTTTAGCATAAAAT
>JBBKVK010000230.1:0-41264 GCA_037968395.1 Saprospiraceae bacterium
GCAGTGAAAAATAAAATTTTCATTCTCATTTTGAATTGTAATTTCTCATTTTTTCTGAGTAAAAATGTTGATTATTTCTATCTTTTCTGGGGAATATATAGAGTCTAGGAATAGATCCAAACCAGTATCTTCATTGATTAATTGGAATGTAAACTCAGCTGGTGGAGTAGTACAAGCTATATCCGTACAGTTATCACATGAGGCAAGGCTAAACAATAGCAATGCAGATAGTAATAGTTTAATCATGATTATTGATATTTGTTAGATAAAGTTAGTGAAAGCAACAGTTAATCTTAATTTTACATCTTTAACGAAACTAAAAAATAAAATGCGGCTTTTGGACTTAGTCTGTTATTTTTAAAAAGAGTAAATAAATATGAAGAAGGATCCTAATTTCATTTATGGTAAAAACCCAGTACTGGAGGCATTAAATGGCGGCCTTACTATAGAAAAAGTCATCATACAAAACGACCTCAGAGGGGAATTAGAGAAAGAAATAAGACAACTTTGTAAAGATCACCAGGTACCATTGACTAAAGTGCCAGTAGATAAGCTGGACTATTTGACTTATAAACAAAACCATCAAGGGGTAGCGGCATTCCTAAGTCCAATTAAATTTATGGAATTAGAAGATGTAATTGCAAAAGTCTTTGACGAGGGAAGAAACCCAGTGATCTTTGTTTTAGAAGGCATTTCTGATGTAAGAAATGTAGGTGCTATAGCAAGAAGTGCTCATGTATTTGGTATTGATGCAATAGCGTTTCCAATGAAGCATTCTGGTAGAATTAATGAAGATACGGTAAAAGTATCTGCAGGAGCATTGCTTAAAATACCAGTTTGTAGAGAAAAAAATATGGATCTATTAATAGATAAATGTCTTCAATTAGGGTTAAAAATAATCGCTACAGATCTGAGAGCAGAAAAAGACTTAGAACAGAAGGAATTAAGCGAACCCTGCATTATTATATTGGGCTCTGAAGATCGAGGTATTACTCCAGAAACGAGAAAACGAGCAGATTTGTTAATAAAAATCCCTCAGTACACTGGATTTGATTCACTCAATGTTTCTGTTGCTGCAGGTATAGTCGCTTATGAAGTAGCTAAACAACGCTCAATACAGTAGCCTAAAACCGATTAGTGGTGAACCAATATCAGGTTATTATCGTTTATTTATTTTCAATGGCAATACTCACACCAATGCCTTTAACTTAATTAATTGTAAATGAAATATAGAATATTATCATTAATTAGTGCTTTGTTTTTATTGACTTTCACATCGTGTAAGACTACAAAAAATACGACAAAAAGCTCAGAAAGCGAAGACCTTACCAATGCCTTATTGTGGGAAATGAAAATCGATGGAGTTGAAAAACCATCCTACATATTTGGTACGATTCACATGATCAACAAAGAGGATTATTTTTTACCTAACGGCACTCTTTCAGCTATTGAGGCTAGCGAAAAAATGATATATGAGATTGATATAGCAGACATGACTGACATGAGTTCATTAATGGGCATAATGGGTAAAATATTTATGAAAGATGGAAAGACTTTAAGTGACTTAATCAGCAAAGAGGACTTTGTAATAGTGTCTGAACACTTTAAGGACTTAGGCCTTCCAATGATGATGTTAGAGAAAATAAAACCTATGTTTTTGTCTGCATTCGCCTATGGAGACATGGACCCTACATCAATGCAGTCTGGAGATATAAAGTCATATGAAATGGAACTGTATGATATTGCTAAATCTCGAAATATGGAGACTGGAGGATTGGAAACTATAGATTTTCAGATTAGTGTATTTGACTCTATACCATATGAAGCACAAGCTAAGATGTTAGTAGAAACAATTAAAGCAGGAGATACAGAGAATGATGAGTTTAAGATAATGACAGAAATGTACAAGTCTCAAAAAATCAACGAGATGGTTTCAATGATTAGTGATGAAGATAGTGGATATTCAGAGTATGAAGACATTCTACTGGTGAAAAGAAATGAGTCGTGGATTCCTCAGATGATAGCAAATGCAAAAGCTCAACCTACTTTTTTTGCTGTAGGTGCTGGTCATTTAGCGGGCAAATCTGGAGTATTGAAATTATTAATGAAAGAAGGTGTAACACTAAAACCACTGTCGCAAGTTAAAAAATGAAACCATTAATATTACCATATAAAGGCAAAACGCCACAGATACACCCTACAGCAAGAATAGCACCTAATGCTACAATAACAGGAGATGTTATCATTGGAGAAAATGTTAGTATTTGGTTTAATGTAGTAATACGAGGAGATGTAAATCAGATAAGATTAGGAGCTAGAGTTAACGTACAAGATGGAGTAATAATCCATAGCACAAGAGGCAAGCAAGACACAGTGATTGGTGACGATACATCTATAGGTCATGGAGCAATTTTACATGGTTGTGTAACCGAAGGAAGAAGTTTGATAGGGATGGGAGCAATAGTGTTGGATGATGTAATTGTAGAGCCAAATGTAATAATAGGAGCCAATGCAATGGTTCCAATGGGGACGGTTTGTAAAAGTGGATTCATTTACGGAGGAACCCCGGCAAAAATTATAAAAGAAATAGATGAAGAAAAAGTTCGCTTTTACATAGATGAAACGAGCAAAGCTTATATAAAATACGCTTCAAACTACCCAGAATTCACACTATGGAAAGAATAGACCTTATTTAAGACCAAGAAATTCAATGAATCATTCCTGTTAATTTATCAAGATCTCTTACGAGAAGTCTTTTTCTGTTAAAAGTAATTACTTCTTCTGTTCTGAGATCATTTAATACAGTTGTAACAGTTTGTCTAGAGGTAGCAGTGAGGTTGGCAATTTCTTGATGTGTAATAAAGTTTCGAAGCACCCATTCATATCCTACACGTTGTCCATGTTTGTTAATTTCATTGACCATATACTCGATAATCCTACTTCTACTGTCTTTAAAAACAAGAGACTCTAGTCTGCTTTCCATTTCTAAGACTCGTGACCCCATAATTTTCATAAAGAAGAGAGATACCCCACTATGTTCTTTCATCAGAGATTTCATTTGATCGGAGCTAATTGCACAAACTTCCGTTTCATCCATAGCATAGGCAAAGTCTCTTCGTTTTTCTTCACCAATCATCGACAGTTCTCCAAAAACTTCGCCTTTTTTTAGGATAGCTTTTGTGATTTCTTTTCCACTATCATTGTAAGATCCTATTTTAACTCTCCCTTCAGTTAAGAAATAGATTTTATCACTGCTTTGATCAGGGAGATAGATAAAGTCTCCTTTTTTATAAGTTTTGTGAAAATGACTATCAGTTTCTAAACCTAATTTTTTAGGACAGAACATGTCATTTACATCTATATTTTCTAAATACCATAAATTATTCTCACTCATATGATTATTTTATGTCAAGCTAAAATTTAGAATTCAATAATAGAATGCCCAAAACTAAAAGACTAAATGTACCCTATATATACAAGAGGACAATACTTATATGTCAAATTTATGGATTTAGTTGTCTTCTAGAGTACTTTTTTATTAGTTTTGAAAAATTTTGTCCGCAAAGACAACAGATTGTTTTAAATTAATTTAAAATTAATAAAATGTCGGCCGTAAACACTCTTGATCAAGCTTTGAAAACAGAATGTATTAAAAGAATTAATGAGGAAGGTATTCTTAGAATAAAAAAGTGTCTTAAATTATTAACATATGACCAAGTTTGGTTTAAACCTAACAATAACCTGAATAGTGTAGGCAACCTATGTTTGCACCTAATTGGCAATGTCAATCAATGGCTTATCTCCACTCTTGGTAATCACCCTGACCATAGGATAAGAGAAAGCGAGTTTGATCCTAACAACCAATTTTCTATTGATGAATTAATGGAGAGATTGTCGATTTTAGCACAAAATGTAGAAGCAACTATGGTAAAACTTAGTGAAAAGGATTTGTTAAAAGAGTATAAAGTACAATGCTACAATGAAACAGGACTTTCAATAATAGTCCATGTAATAGAGCACTTTAGTTATCATGTTGGCCAGATTACTTTTTATACCAAACTGATCCTCAATGTTGATCTAGGATATTATCCAGATGAAGATTTATCCCAAATTAATTGATTCTTGAAATAGTATTAAAATATCCTAAAACACTATATGTTTAGGGGATAATAAATATGAATTTTAGTGACTATCCACCACTACTTCCACTTGTCATATTTAAACCATCAATATACACATCTATAACGATAGTATCATTGCCGGACCTTGCATTGATAATAGTACTGCCATCATAAATAAGATTATAGTAAGTATTCGCTTCTGAAGTAATAGATAGTTCATATTGGCCTGCTTCATTGGTTATAGATGTTGTTGCGCCAGATATAACATTAATATTTCTTGCTGGATTTCCATTTTCATCGAGAACTTTACCTTTTAATACAGTATTAGGATTGCCTATTGGAGGTGTTTTACCCAGATTAACGTTAATGGTTTGAAGTTTGTCAAAAGCCATTAATTGGATGGCTTGTTCTAGATATCCTTCACTCTGGAAAGTATAGGTGTTTTCGTCGGTTACATCTTTTAATTCTAATGAACCTGTAAGTGTTGAAGTATAAACTGGTCGAGGATAATCAGGATCATTGATCTTGACTATATACTTTTGAATTGATGTGTGTTTATAATAGACATGGGTTTCAATATCTTTTTGAGTTTGTAAATGTTTGGTCAACTCTAAAGGATTGAGACACAAAAGAGCAGTAGTCAATAATAAGTGGATTAATCGTTGGTTCATTTTAATAGGTTTTTTTATTTAAAAGAGGTTTGTAGTAATTTTTGGTAGTCTTTAAGGGCAATAGTTTGCTGGAACGCCTCATCTTTTTGAATACGTTCTAAATCGGAAAATCCATTTTTGAAAGCTAACTCGAGATAATGTAAAGATTGGCCTTGTTTTTTATTTAAGGCATTGATATAAGCCAAATCAAAATAGATGTTTTTATCATGGTTAGCTACATGATTTAGCATTGTTAAATAAATAACTTCTGCCTCCAAATATTTCTCTTTTTTGGTATAAAGGTTTGTTAAAATAGTTTTTGTTTTTTCATCGTCTGGATCTTTTTGTAAGGCTTTCTTATAACAATTTTCTGCATCACCATCTTTAGATAATTTTTCATATGTATATCCTAAATAGTAATAAGCCAATTGAAGATTGGAATCGAGAGCGATGCATTTTATGAGAGCATTTTCTGCTTCTTCAAATTTTCCCATACTTAACTTTATTAGACCCACATTAAGCATAGAAAATGGATCTGTGGGATCGAGGAAAGCTGATTTATTAGCTGCTTCTAATGCTTTAGTGAAATCTCTCTGATAAAAATAAAGAGACGTCCAACCTTTCCATACGTTTACATTGTTAGAATCTATATCTGTAGCGATTTTCAAATACTTTTCGGCCTTTTCAAAATCTTTTTCTTCTTTTGATAAATTGTAGGCTAGATATACATAAGGCATCACCCATGACCCTGCATTTTCCATTGCTTTCTCCGCATAGAGAGTGGCATTTTTAGGTTCTTTCAAGAATTTACCGTAGCACAAACTCATAAAATAATGGATAAGAGGAAATTCTGTTTTTAATGCTAGTGCCTTTTGGTAAAAGGATAAAATTTCATTGCCTTGATCAAGAGTTGCGTCTGAATATCCATTATATTTTAAATGAAGAAGCACACCATCAAATAAGTATTCTCTCGCCTTCAAATCATTATACATGTAATGATCTTTGCCAAGAAGCTCTGCTGCTCTGTTTAATAGTTTTGGAAACTCCTTATATGCCTCAAAATATTCTATTCTACTCTTTACTATGGTGTTTGGATCATCTTTCAAAAATAGATTGATAGTTTGTTGCGCATCATCCTGTAGAGCTACAGCATACTTTCTAGTTAGAAAAGTTTTTTGATCAGCCAATTCAGGCTGATTAACTAAGATAGAGTAATAAAAATCTGCACAGTTATTCTCTGGTTTTAGATACTGTTTGTTCTGGATGGCATTTTCGAAAGCAGTATATGTATCATCCCATATCGAATCAGATTTAAATACTAGGACATTAGTCTTAGATACGATGTCTGAAATATTTCCGTCTTGAATGCTTTTATTGTTTTGTAAACTTATCAAAGCAATTTTGTCGACGATGGAGACACTCTCTCTTTTTGAACCAACGGTCATGGGCAATTGACTTTGAGGGGCCACTTCTTCTGATACATGATCTTGCAGGTATCGCTCAATTTCTAAAAGGCTTACAGATTGGTCTTCATTAGCATCTGCTAGTCCAGTTAATCCTTCCAATAAGTGGAAAGAGAATGCACCTCTACCACCACCCCATTGTATGCCTTCTAAGCTATATTCATCTGGTTGACAGGAAAGTATTTTCAACTCATTAGCATATTGTTTACTGAGGTTGGCAGTGGTAAGTTGGGCTCCGTGTACAGCACTTCCTGCTAGTTTTCCTGAACGACAAGCGTCCGCTATGAGGATAATTTTGGCTTTTTTTTCGATAGATATTGTTGATATCATATCTTGCAAAAAATATAAACTATAAGTACCTCCAGCCATATAGATTTTAGGCCCAGAATCCCAGCACAATAAAAATCCAGGTTGTGATAAAGCTTTTCGTTCTACGTCTCCGTGCCCTGAGAAATAGATATAGGCTTCATCTCCCTCCTGTACGATTTCTACCAGCCAATCTATAGCTCCAGCTACTGCTGCTGCGGTAGCTTCATTATTGATAAGTTTAATGATATTGGATTGAGGAACAGCACCCCCAGACGAAGATTGTAAATAAGCGGTAAATGCTTCTGCATCTTTATCAGCAAATTGAAGGTCTGAAATTTCTTCGTTTTGATAATCAGAAATACCGACTATGACTGCATATTTATTTCCTTTTATTTGATTTTTATCGATAGGTGCAATAGGGTTTAACCCCTTTTGTTGTCCAAAACACACAAGTGAAGCACATAAAAATATATAGAAGTATACAGTTTTTAGCATAACAGTAATTTACAAAAGTTTTGCTTTTGCAGTCTAATTGTCTGTTGCCTGATTTAAATTTTATTCAATACTTTTAATCAATTGACAGCTCAATTCATTAGTAAATATACCTATAATTAGTATTATTGTTACCTTTTAATGTAAATTATATCTAAAACATAAAATTATATTTCTTTTTTTCAGTGTATGGCAATTTGTAATATAAGCATATAGGGTTTGTGATAAGCCATTTGTGATATTTAGGAATACTGACTATTGTAACCCTTTGAAAACACTAGAATAACCTCATACAAACATCTTTTCTTTGCAAAATTTATATATTTGCCCTTCTATTAGAAAAACCATGTATAAAAAGAAAAAAGTTGTAGTAGTAATGCCAGCCTATAATGCTGCCCTTACGCTCGAAAAGACACTAGCTGAGATACCAATGGACCTTGTGGATGAGGTAATACTGTGTGATGATGCGAGTAAAGATGACACAGTTGCTGTAGCTAAAAGACTAGGTATTAACCATATCATTGTTCATGAAAGCAATAAGGGATATGGTGGCAATCAAAAATCTTTATACAATAAAGCGTTAGAGCTAAATGGAGACATTATCATTATGGTTCACCCAGACTACCAATATACCCCCAAATTAATCCCAAGTATTGTGAACATCATTGGGGATGATCTTTATCCTGTTGTATTAGCATCAAGAATACTTGGAAAAGGAGCCTTAAAAGGAGGAATGCCTTTATATAAATATATTGCAAATAGATTTTTAACCTTTACACAAAACGTATTGATCAATTATAAGCTATCAGAATACCATACAGGGTATAGAGCTTTTAACAGAAACGTTTTAGAATCAATTAAATTCAATAACAATTCGGATGACTTTGTTTTTGATAACCAAATGCTTTCTCAAATTATTTACAAGGGATTTGATATTGGAGAAGTAACCTGTCCGACTAAATACTTTGATGAAGCAAGCTCAATTAATTTTAAAAGAAGTGCTAAATATGGTATAGGTGTACTTGGAGTATCGTTTATGCACTTATTCTGTAAAATGGGATTAATGAAGTCAAAACTTTATTAAAAACAATCTTATAAAACCCAAACAAATACCCTTGTCAAGAGTTATTTATAGACAGACACATTAGAACACTTATGATTATAAAATATAGGAGATTTATTCTTTATTCTTTTGGAGTACTTTCTATTATTGCTATTTTCTTTTTAACTCAATTAAGGTTCACTTTTGACTTTGAACAGTTTTTTCCTCAAGGTGATGAAGATTTAGAATTTTTTAGAGAATTTACTGCAGAATTCGAAACTGATGATAATTTTTTATTGGTAGGTGTAAGCAACTCCCCTAGTGTCTTTGATACCTCTTTTTTACAAAAATTTCATCAATTATCATTGGACTTAAAAGGACTGCCTTATGTAACAAGTGTGCAGAGTCTAACGACCATGAGATATCCAATTAAGACGCCATTTGGGTTATCTAGCATTCCGATTTTGCACCCTCAAGATCCCAGTAAGCTTGAAAGTGATAAAAAGAGAATATTATCAGATGACAGGTTTGTTCATAATTTAATAAATGAGAAAGGTGATGCACTTGTAGCAATAGTAAAGACAAAAGACAGATTAAGTGTATTTGAGTCTCAAGACTTGATTGATAGTCTAAACATATTACTAAGTAAAAGCAATGTGCAGGAATATCATATGCTTGGAAGAGCGTATTTTCAAGAGAGCATAATCAGAATTCAACAAAAGGAAGTAATGATATCCTCAGTGATATCAATTTTATTAGTGTCACTGATGCTATTCTTGATATTCAGAAGAATAAAAGGTGTACTTATTGCACTTACATCTATATCGATAAGTCTCTTGTTATTCATGGGACTCATGGGAGCTCTTGGCCGTCCTTTAAGTATTATGTCTGCTTTGTATCCAGTATTAATGTTGATCGTTGGCACATCAGATGTGGTCCATATTATGTCTAAATATGTGGATGAGCTAAACAAGGGGAATGAAAAAATAAAAGCCATTACCATTACGATTAAACAAATAGGACTCGCAACACTATTAACCTCCATTACAACAGCAATAGGATTTGCCACTTTGCTTACTTCTCGATTAGAACCTGTTAGAGATTTTGGGTTAAACTCTGCCATAGGTGTCATGATTGCTTTTATCACAACATTGTTAATTACGACGGCACTACTTAGTTATTTTGATAAAGAAGAAATAATGGACCTTAAAAACAAGTCGTCTGCTACTTGGGACAAGTTGATTAAGAAAACATATGAATATACTTTAAATAGACCAACAACGATAATTATCACATTTAGTGTTTGTATAATTTTATGTCTAATTGGGATATCAAAAGTAACGACAAACTATACAGTTGAAAACAATTTACCAAGAGGAGCGAAGATAACAAATGACTTTTTGTATTTTGAAGAAGAATTTTCTGGATTTAGACCATTAGAATTTGCGATTACAGCGAAAGGAGGCCATAAAGCAGATGAATACCAGATTGTAAGGGAAATAAATAAACTTGAAGATAAATTAATATCAACAAAAGTAATAAACTCGATTCTATCTCAAGCCACCTTATATAAAAGTGTATCTAGAATGAATATGGGTAATACGGTAGAAGGATATGTTTTTCCTGAGTCAGAAGCAGAATTTAATAAAGCCAAAGTTATCATAGACAAAATGAGCGAGGCAGAAACTACTATATTGATCAGTAAAGATCGACAAAAAACTAGAATTTCTTCAAAGATAGCAGATATTGGTGCAGATAAGATAAAAGTACTCGGTACAGAACTTGACTCTTGGGTGAATGTAAATATTGATACTTCTTTAATATCAGTAAAAAGAACAGGTACAGGACTCATTATTGACAAAAACAGCGTCTATGTTACAGAAAGTCTGATCAAAGGACTAGGATTGGCATTAATAATAATAAGCTTTGTCATGGCTCTATTATTAAGAAGATGGAAAATGCTTGTTTTGGCATTTATACCTAACATTTTACCAGTACTATTTGCCGGAGCACTTTTAGGATATTTTAATGTAGAGTTAGAAGCAGGGATTAGTATTGTATTTGCGGTTATTTTTGGAATTGCCGTCGATGACACTATCCATTTTTTAAGTAAATACAAGCTTTGTCGAATGCAACAGTTGACAGTTGAGCAGTCGATAGAGATGACTTTTAAGGAAACAGGAAAGGCAATATTTTTCACGACTATTATACTATTTTGCGGCTTTCTTGTTATGCTCTTTTCAGCTAGTCCTCCTACCCAAACAGTTGGTGCTTTGATTTCTGTAACGTTAATTGCCGCGTTACTAAGTGATGTTTTGTTGCTCCCTGTGTTAATGAGAAAGTGGCTCAAAGATTAGAAGAAATTATTATTTTTGTTTTAAAATAATAATAATGGAAAAGACAATTACAATTAGTATTGACGTTGAGGCAAACATTCAGAAAGTCTGGGACAAATGGACAAACCCTGAAGATGTTACTAAATGGAATTTTGCTTCTGATGAATGGCAATCACCAACTGCCACAAATGATTTAAAAGTTGGAGGAGAGTTTCATTATAGAATGGAAGCTAAAGATGGATCAATGGGCTTTGACTTTTGGGGTGTTTATACTGAGGTAATAACTCATAAAACTATAAAATACACCCTAGGTGACGACAGACCTGTAACCATCACATTTGAGGAAAAAGAGGGTAAAACAACTTTAAAAGAGACATTTACTGCCGAAAATGAAAACACCTTAGAGCTTCAAAAGAACGGATGGCAGGCTATTTTGAATAATTTCAAGAAACATGTTGAAAAATCTTGAGAAACAGTCAACTAGGCATCAAGATGAAAACTACCAAAGTTTAATCATTTAACTACAGTAAGATCCCCAGAGAACTGCAATACTTGACCATCTAGATATTCTACCTCAGCTACCCATAAGAATACACCTGGGGATACTATTTGTCCATTTGATTTACCGTCCCAACTTTGATCTTGTACATTTGGCAAATGGTTAGTGACATTATATACCAAATTACCCCATCTATCTAAAACCTTCATTGACTTGATCAATGCTACAGATTTGGTTGCGTTAATAATGAAATGATCATTAATGCCATCACCATTTGGAGAGAAAACATTTGGGAAATAGATATCTCGTACCTTATTAACTGAGATGTAAAGGGAGTCAGATGTCATACAATCATCAATAGAGGTTACTGTAAGTATGTATTTGGAATCATTAAAAGGCTTTGCTTTAGGTCGTAAACAAGTATCACAATCTAATGAGAATGTAATATCTCTCCAATTAATATTGATGAGATTAGTATTGTTAGTGGTCACAGGTAACAAGATGTCGCAGCCCAGATCAACGAATAGGTCACTACCCATATACAGAACTGGGATATCAGGTGGGCTTAAACTGTTAATAGTGTCTTTAATACAATCATTGTTATCTTTTATATAAAAAGTATAATTGCCTCCTGGAAGGTTTTCATAAAGACTCTGAGAACTATACGGACTATTGTTAAATGCAAAAAGATATGGAGGCGTTCCTCCCAAAACAGTATCAACATTTATAATGCCTGTTTCAAGACCATCACAATTTGGGTCAATATAATTGACATTTGCTTGGACGCTAGATGGTTCTATCAATGTAATTTTATTGTTTCGAATACAGCCTGAAGCATCTGTAATTTTTACGCTATAAACACCAGCAGAGAGGTTTTTGAGAGTGTCTCCAGCCTCATTGGTATTCCAAAGAAAAGAATAAGGCTTAACTCCTCCATTTCCTATGGCAAAAGCAACTCCATCATTTCCTTGATTACAACTTAAGTTATATCCATCTATGTCAAGTGCATCTACATCGACGGCCAAGCTTTGAGGCTCCGTTACTTCTTGAAAAAGTACTACGTCATTACCAAAGCCATCCATTATATTAATTTCATAATAACCAGCTGGCACATTGACTATTTGGTTATCTATAAATAAGTTTGTTGAGCCTGTCCCAAAGATATTTGAGTTTGTAATATGCTCCCAGGTATAATTAAATGGAGGTGTTCCATTCTCAACAGAGAAAATTAAAAAACCATTAGCGTCTCCTTTGCATATAGGTTGGATAAAACCAGTGGACCCTCTTATTTCACATTCTATCATAAATAGATCTAAAGTGACAATACTATCACATAGTTGTGCGGTCAATATTGTATCCATAAATACACCAGTAGTAGCGTAAGGAGTATTACCTATAAAAAACTCCTCTCCTACACAAAGGTTAATATCAATAAATTGTTTTGCTTGTGGAAGGACAGTTAAATCTACAATAATAATGCTATCACAACCTGTATAATGGGCTACTTTAAATATATAATTACCACTGGTACAAATTACAGTATCTGCAACTTCAAGACAATTATTATCACATACGGTCTCAGTAATTTTATTTATTTTAGGAGTAACAACGTCTATAAAAGTACAAGTGGGAGGTGCTTCATCACATACGTTAGTTGCTGTCACACATATTTCATACTTACCATCTGAAGGGAATGTGATATCAATATCCTTATTAAAAGAGTTTTGTGCAACGCCATTAACTGTCCAAAAGAAGATGTTGGCGCCAACGTCACCCGTAGTCGAATATGTTGATTCTAAGTCAGGACATAAAATGTCTTTGCCTGAAATAATTCCAGATGTGGTTAACAACCCAACTGCTGTGCTGCCTTCAACTACATTAAACTGCCAATCACATACATCACCATTAGATCCGTCCATTATCAGATAATAATGCTGTCCGACTACTAAAGGTTTAGTATTACTAAAAGCTACAGTAGTGTTTGGCCTTACATCTGTATCGCAAATGGATACTTTTGTAAATGTTTTACAATCTAGGCTTTCCCATAGTCCGATTTCTAGGCCAGTATTTTTATTACAATTAGAGACAGTTACGTTTATAGTCAAATCTACAGTGCCAGCGACGAAAGCTATGTAGTTCATATTATGATTGTAAGTTGTACAAAACCCGCTAAAAATTTGACCTTGGCCAGCATAATTATTTCTACCTTTAAACCCATCTATATCACAGATTACACAAGCTTCTATGCATGTAGAGGTCATTTGTGGATTACCAAGACAAGGCTCAGGTTGAGCATTGCCAGTAAAAATACTGAAAAGAAAAACAATAATGCTGGAGATATAAAATTTCATTCCATTGTCAATAACGATTGTGGAAAATTAAAGGTAATAATAAGACGACACTTAATTAGATATCACTTGTGTAATTCTATCAATTTTACTATTAAGCAATAAATTATTTATAAAGACTACTTCCATCTATATATTGGAAGACAGTTTCGGTAACTAAATATCTAATTGATTTGTTTTCTTTTATACATCTCCTAATGAAGGAAGCTGATATTTGTAATAAAGGAGAGTCTTCAACAATTGTGATATTTTCATGGTGTTGAATCGGACCAAGATCGTATCCTGGGCGATTGTATACATATATTTTATTATCAGAAACGAGTCTCTCATAGTTTTTCCACTTTGGCAATGTAGGTAAGTTGTCTCCTCCCATTAATAAAACGAAATGATAATTTGGGTGTTTTTCTTTTAATACAGTTAAAGTATCAATTGTATAAGATGGGACAGGCATACCAAACTCAATGTTACTTGACTTTAGCTTTAAATTTTCCCCTATGGCAAGATCAATCATTTGTAGCCTTTCATGGTCTTTTGCTAAACTTTCTTTCTTTTTGAACGGATTTTGAGGACTGACTACCATCCATACTTCGTCAAGATCAGTATGTTCTACCATGAAATTGGCTATAATCATATGACCAATATGCACAGGATTAAATGAGCCAAAGAACAACCCTATGTTCTTTTCTTTTTGAGTCAATTTAATAAGATGAGAGTATTGGCATTACGAGCATCATTAAGTGCTCATTCTCATCTTGTTCATCTGGCAGTAAGATCCCTGCCCTATTCGGAGTAGAGAGCTGCAAAATTATTTCTGAAGTGTCATTAAAATTAAGTAACTCAGCAAAGATCCTACTGTTGTATCCTATACTCATAGGCTCTCCAGTATATCTACAAGCCAACTGCTCTGTTGCCTCATTAGAGAAATCAAGATCCTTACCAGATATTGTAAGACTATTTTCACTAAAGTTTAAAATAACCTGATTGGTTGACTTATTGGCATAAATACCAATCCGTTTCAACGAACTTTGAAGATCCTTTCTATCTATAGCTAATTCATTAGGATTGTCAACGGGTATAACTGCATTATAATCAGGATAAATTGCATCGATTAATCTAGAAACGACTAAAGTATCCCCAAAAGAGATGAATATATTCTTTTTATTAAAACTGATATCTAACATTCCTTCTTCAGATAAAGAACTCTTTAGAAGATTCAATGTCTTTTTAGGGATTATTATAGACTGAGAAATCTCTGTATTAAGGCCACCAAAAGTATACTTAACAAGCTTATGGGCATCAGTTGCAACAAAGATTACTTTATTGTAATCCAATTGCATCAGTACTCCTGTCATAGCCATTCTTAGCTCATCATTACTAGTAGCAAAACTACACTTGTTGATAGCTGAAGAAAACTTCATTGCTTCAATCTGAAAACTTTCAACGCTTTCTTGCTCAGGCATTGGTGGAAAATCTTCCGTATTATCCCCAGCAAGATTGTACTTCCCATAAGAAGAAACTAATTCAATATTATTATTGTCGACATCTGCATTAAAAGAAATGGGTTGGTCAGGAAGAGCCTTTAAAGTTTCTAATAATATTTTAGCAGGCACAGCAATCTCTCCGGCTTCTACTTCATTTACTGACAAAGAGGTTGAGATAGAGGTTTCTATATTTGTGGCAGAGATTTTTAATATTCCTCCACTTAGCTTAAATAGAAAATCTTCAGTGATTGGCAATACAGGGTTTGGGACTATGACCCCGTAACAAACCTGTAGCTTTTTTAACAATTCTGATGTCGATGCTTGGAATTTCATTGATTACTTATTTTATAACGAATCACAAAAATAGGCTTTTTTATTAATACTTAATACCTATCCGCAAGTAATACAAAAATAGCACTATTATTTTAATATTAAAAACACTTCATTAAGGACAACTTAATGAAAACTCATCTATCAAATGTAATAGGGTTTTGAAATCTTCCTTTTTCGTAAATGGATTCATGATTGAAACCCTTAAATAGGGGTTACCATTTAGAACCGTCTGTACAATATAAAAGCGGCCATCTTCAAGTAACGCTTTTCTGATTTTAGTAATTTGCATTAAAGAAGTACAATTCACTGGTCTAAAACAAACAATGTTGGAATCAGGAAAAGTACCTAATTCAAATTGTGGGTTTTGCAATATCATATGTGCAAACATTGTTCCTTTGTCGTAGCACTCTTCTAAAAATGCTGAAAACCCCTCAATACCATAACACTGTAACAACACAAAATACCTCAAACTCATCACTAACTTGGTGCATTCAAAAGTCCGAATTCCAGCATTGGACCAATCTTGTTGATCGTTTTCCCACAGATATTGAGCTTCTTGGTTGAAAGTTTTAAAACTTGATTTTTCATCTTTAAAAAACAACTTAGTGGTTAAGGCAGGTAGCATCATCATTTTGTGGCCATCTACAGTAATCGAATCTGCCGTCTCTGCACCTTTCATTAAATGGCTATATCTTTTAGAAAACACTGCCGGACCGCCATGAGCACCATCAATATGGAACCATAAACTATGTTTTTTAGCAAAACCACCAATAGCCTCAAGGTTGTCATAATTGCCTGTAGAAGTAGTAGGAGCACTACCTACAATACCTATTACTCTTATATTTTCCTGTTTGGCTTTTGTGAGATAGCCTTCGAGCAAATCTGTCCGCATCCTAAACTCTGAGTCAACAGGGACTTTGACCACTCCTTCATCACCCCAACCCATGATCTTTACAGCTCTATCAATACAGTAATGGGCTTCGGCAGAGACCATAAAAGCATACCTTTCTTTGGTCCCGTGTTGCCAAACATCTTTACCTTTTTCGGATCTTGCACAGAGTAAAGCTGTAAGGGTTGCTAAAGTACCACCAGATGTCATTATGCCGCCAGAGTTAGAACCATAACCAAAATATGGTTTAAATCGATCAATGACTACTTTTTCTAAAGCATTAGAGGCCATGCCCATTTCATATACAGCTCCTCCGTTGTTAAGCATTGCACCTAAAAGAGAGGCTAGTGTAGTATCAGGAGCTGGAGGTACTACTTGATGACCTATATATTTTGGATTGTGTACTTGTGTGGATTTTGCTATAAAATCTTTGTAAATACTATTCCCATCTTTTTTGTTATATTTTTGCCAAAAGGCTAACATCTCAATAGGATCAGTATAAGGAATCGCTGCCTTATTAGGATCACTTAAGTTACTGGACAAATAGTTTTCTAACAAATTGACCAATTCGTGTCCACTGACTGCGAACTTTTCACTATTGTATATTTCAGAAAGAATGAATTTATTTGTCTTAATACTCATCTGCAACTTTGGTTAACAGTTCACTAAATTCAACGTATTTATAGCCCTTTTGCAAGAGATAGGATGACATTTTTTTCTTAAATTCATAAACATTTGCAGATTTAATTAAGGGTGTTTTCTTTTCGATTAATCGTTTCAAGTTTTTCTCATAATCTACATCAATTATTTCCTTAAGAGCTTTTTTTATCGAGTAATCGCTGACATTTTTGTACTTGAGCCCTTGGATTATTTTATTTCTGCCCCACTTGTTTATTTTATATTTTCCATTGGCATAGGCTTTGGCATATCTCTCTTCATTTAAATAACCCTCTATTATCAATGTGGCTATAATATCTTCTAGGTCTGCTCCATATACTTGTCTATTGATTAACTTCGTCCTGACATCAGAATGACACCTCTCTTGTATTGAACACCATTTACACAGAATTGCTAGAGCTACATCTTTGGTCCAAGGATTAAGTTTGTCCATTATTTAATGATTGGGGCAACCTTAGTGCTATCGTCTAAGATAATGTCTTGAGGATAATCTGGTCTAAAAGGTTTTTCAGGAAAAATTAGAGTATCCAATAATTTGATATTGATTTCTCTAACAATTGTGGAATCAACATAAGCCTCTGCATCCTTGAGTATTTCTTCTAAACAACTTCTTTTTCTATTAGCTTTAAACTCATCTATTTTTCTGTCATATTCTTGTTGCACCAGAGGAGGCCAAGGTTCAATTAGTTGAGTACTATCTATTTGATAAAAACTAAATAGAATAATTGTACTTAATAATAATGCTATATTTTTAAATTTTTTCTTCTGGACCATTATAATATACTCTATAAATAGCATCTGCAAAGTCATCGGATATCAGGATTGACCCATCAGAGCAGGTTTTAATATCCACGGGTCTACCCCATACATCCTTTTTGTCATCACTAAGCCAACCGGAAATAAAAATGTCACTTTTTCTTATTCGACCCGTAGAATCAGTTAAAACATTATACACATCATAACCAATTTTTTCTTTTCTATTCCACGAACCGTGCCTTGCGATAAACATACCATTCTTATAATCTATGGGGAATTGATCACCTGTATAAAATTCTAACCCGAGAGGAGCAGTATGTGGGCCTAGTTTTTCGGCAGGACTAGTGAAATCCTTACAATTTTTTCCTTTGCCATATTCAGGGTCAAGTAAATCACCTTGATGGCAATATGGATATCCAAAATGCATATTGTCTTTTGTTGCATGATTGAGTTCACAATTTGGAATTTCATCACCTAACATATCTCTTCCATTGTCTGTAAACCAAAGGTCGTTAGTTTTAGGGTCCCAATCAAATCCGACAGAGTTTCTTATACCGTGTTGTACTATTTCTCTTTGGTTAGTAGAAATATCAAGTCTTGTCATGGAGGCATATATTTCTTCTGATTCACACATATTGCAAGGTGCGCCAACTGGAATATAAAGCTTTCCATCAGGTCCGAATGCAATGTATTTCCATCCGTGGTGAGATTCTGAGGGATACTGATCGTATACTACTTCTGGTTCTCCAGGGTTCTCTAGTTTTGACTCTATATCTTTGAATCGTAATATTCTATTTACTTCTGCGATGTACAAATCACCATCCTTGAAGGCTACACCGTTTGGCATATTACCTTTTTTAAGTAAAAAGTATTGCTCATCTGCAATATAATCTTGATTGGTGTCTCTTAAAGCGTATACATTACCCTCTGATCTAGTGCCTACAAAAAGAGTAGCATCACTACTACCAAAGCACATTGACCTAGCATTTGTAACACCAGTTGCATAAATATGTACTCCAAACCCCTCAGGTAATTTCAATGTTTCAAGGGGCAAATCTCCCTTATAATCATGTGAAATGACCTTAAGTGGGACATTCACACTTATAAATCTTGTAGCTATGAAAACAATTGCAGCAATTACAGCCAAGATTACAGCTAAAATTTTTAAAAATTTCATTTAATTTATATGTTTAAATATCAAAATGGTAAATTAAATTCCAATCAAAACCTATACGTCTAAGTAACGCATTAAAGAATCATACCTTGACTTTAAAGAGTCTTCAAAATCTTCTTTAGTAAATTTGCCTGAAACACTATAATTAAACCTTTCAAAAGCCTGACCCAACCTTGAAAGCTCCATAATATTAACTTTTAGAGTAACCATTAAGTTGTTAGAATCAGGGTTGACAGTAATAAATGAAGATAATATTGATGCTCCTTCTGATTCTGCAATTCTTGCTATTTCTGAAAGCGAATAATCTCTTCGAGTAGTTTCTATTACCATAATACTTCCGGGCTCTCTAAAAGAAAAACTATCGGCATAATAACCAAGTAAATCTTCTTGTACGATTGCTCCTTTATAATTATCTTTTTCGTCAAGAACAGGTATCAAAGTCAAATTATAAAGAGCCATTTTTTGCATAATTTCAAAGATGTGTTCGTCTTCTCTACAAAATGGTCTTACCATGGATAGCCTATAAGAGCCTATAGCTTCGTCTATATTGTTGTCGTAAATTTCTTCTTCGGATATAAGACCTAGAAATTGCTCATTATTGACTATTGGCAAGTGACGAACATGGTAAACAGCCATATGGTTAATTACGGACGCTCCAGTCTCAGAAGTCTTTATCGGAGTTACAATGTCAGATATTAATTTTGATGCTATCATCTATCGTCGCATTAATTTATTTTTTTCTAACAGGAATTCTTGCTCTGAAAGTATACCTCTTTTTTTAAGTTCAGCAAGTCTACTAAGTTGAGACAACAATACATCATCTGATTGCTCAGCTTCTTTTACGACAGTTTCTTTTTCTTTCGAGCTCAAACCATTAGGTACATTTCTGAAACCACTTACTTTAAAATTATCAAATTCAGGCTGAATTCTCATAAAAGCTAGATCATCATGAGTCATTATTCTGTCAAAATCATTGAAACCTAGAGAAACGGCTTTTGATAAATGTTGGAAACAAAGTTCTTTTTTTTCTGTCAAGGAGTATGCACTTGCTAAGTTATAATGTAAAGCTATATCATCAGGGTTAATATCTAGACCTTTATTGAAATCATCAATTGCACCTTCAAGGTCAAAGTCTTTATATTTAGCTAAGCCACTACTCTTAAAAGGGTTGTTTCTTATCGATTTTCTTTGAGTAGTCCTCTCAAAACCCCTATTTACATTTTCGCTTTCATTTTTTCTTATCTGCTCTGCTCTTCTTCTATCAACATTAGAAAAGGTCGGTTTCTTTATACCCCGATTATAGCGCTTATCAAATTGTTCATCAGTCATACTAAACAACCTGAATGCTTCAAAAACACCTAGTAATGCTGTCAACGGGGCTCCAAAAATATTAATACTAATCATGAATAAAAAGATAAACATCATAAACCCACCTGTATCTTTTAAATACAGTTTATGACCGCCGATTACGCCAGTGAATATTGCAAGAATAGCCGCTGTAATTCTACTTTTTGAAGCCATGTATTAGAATAATTTACAAGTTATGATTGCAATATCGTCAATAAATTCTTCTTCTCCTCTAAAGCTATCTATTTCTTTTAAAAGTTCATCGTTAAACGATATTGGATCTAATTTTTTATGTTCTTTAATAAAATTCAGTAATTGTTTTTCTTCAAAGTAAATACCAGCTTCACTTTTCAGCTCTGCAAGTCCATCGGTAAATGCTACTAATAATGCTCCTTTTTCAAGAGTAATTGTTTCTTCTGATATTTCTGGTAATTTTTCAAAAGCACCAATTACAGTACAGCCTTTATCTAATCGTACCAATGAACCATCTTCATTCATAAGAATCGGAGGATAATGACCGGCATTTACATAACGAATGGTGTTTTTTGAAATATCTATTTCAGCTATAAAGAAAGTAATAAATTTATCACTTTTAGTTATTCTATAGACAGATTGATTTAATGCAAAGACAAACGTTTCTAAATCTCTGTATTGAAAGATTAAACTTTGTACCATTGCTTGAAAATTAGCCATCAATAAAGCAGCAGCAACGCCCTTACCTGATATGTCAGCTATACAAAAAGCAAACCTATTTTCATCAAATTTTATATAATCTAAATAATCACCCCCAATGTTATAATGTGGTTTATAAATCATTGAAAGCGAATATCTATCATTCGTTGGCAATTCAGAAGGAATTAACATGGACTGTACCTCTGTAGCCAACTCTAATTCTCTTTTGTATTTTTCTTGTTCGATTTGACGTTTGAAAAGCCTTTTATTTTCAATTGCTACAGCAATGATATTAGTGATTGTGGTAATAAATTGAATTTTATTATAGAGGTCTTCTTTGTCTTTAATACCACCTATTAGTGAATAGGCAATAGGATAGTCTTTATGAAAAACGGGTATAATTACATCAAATTTACTAAGTAATTTATCATCGGTCTTTTTTATGGTATGTAACCTCTTGTAAGATTTTAATACTTCTATTATCTCATCTACCTTTTGAGGCTTATAGTTTATAGTAGTAGAATTTACCCAACCATCATCAGTATATATAAATAGTGCCATCTTTTCAATGCCCATTTCCCAACTAAGGAATGAGTTGTACATATGAAACAATCCATCTTGCGACACATTATCGTTGATAGCTTGTGTTATAGTCAGAAGACTACGGATTTGAAGCTGCTTTAGGTTTAGCTCTTTCTCCAGTTTTTCTAACATGACCATTTCTCTGTTCATAGGTATATTTTGATGACTGATTGGGGTAAATAAAAAGTGTATAATTTGAATTGCTCAATTTATAAAGACAAATATCTTAATTATAAAATAGAATAAGGTTGACTTTAAGTGTTAATTGTAAAAAACATTGTCACTTTATTTAATCCTTTTTAAAAGCAACCAGACTATTTCCATTGAATATTATATCTCTCCAAAATTTTAAAACTGTTTATTTAAGAGTGTCTGAAAGATGATAAGAAATAGATCCAAGGAGCTAGGAAAAAAAAAGAAACACTTGAAAAGCAAAAAGTTATTATTTGGTTCAGATTTTCCATTTAGTGAGAATTTACAAAGTGGGGTTAATATAGTTTTGTCTAGTGAAATGGACAATTTATTAGCGAGGAACAAACTTAGGCTCAACGCATATTCCATTACGTCATATCATCATTTAATTTCCCCAAAAAGTACTTCAGTCCTTCTGTTCTTATTTCTACCTTCTTGAGTTTCATTATCAGCTAATGGCAGAGCCTCTCCTTTACCAATAGCAGTAAGTCTTGTGCCTAAGATTCCTTTTTGAAGTAAGGCTACTCTTACAGCATTTGCTCGTTTTTGTGACAATTCTAGGTTGTCGTTTTCTGTCCCAACATTGTCTGTATGACCTATGATACTCATAGTTAAGCTTGGTTGGTCAGTGAGTAATTGGTATAGTTTATTGATCTCAAATTGAGAATTAGGGCTTAATAGCGCTGAATTTGATTCAAAATAGATGTGCTCTAAGATGATTGGCTGAGTTTCCTCATTTTTAACTTGTGAGATTGGCATTAACTTAATATTTAACAACAGTGGAGATAACATATCGTTTTTATCACTTAAGTGGATAAGATCTAAAAAATATTTATACCCTGGTTTGTCAACAGATAAAGTGTATTCATTGCCTGAAGGTAGAACAATGATAAATTCACCTGTGTTATCAATTAGCTCTGTGTAGCTATCATCGTTGTTCTCATCTGTAATGGTAACCTTTGCATTTAGTAATTCCCCTGTCTTTGCATCAGTGACTATCGCTTTGATATAAGTAACTGGTGATGGACGTAGATGGTCTGGCACGTTAAATTGAAAAATATTTAAATTATTTCTAATGTTATTGTCATTGATGCTTTCGATATCAGTGGCATAATATCCAGTCAGACCGTCTAATGAGATGGTTAGGGCTCCTTCGTCGCCTTCTGTGTTGATTGGAGGGCCCAGGTTTTCTGGCTTTGACCAGCGTTTAGTGTTTCTATCATAAGTGGACTTAAATAGGTCAAAAGATCCCATACCCGGATGACCATTTGATCTAAAGTATAATGTCTTGCCGTCTGGGTGTAGATATGGCGACTCTTCATTGCCTTTAGTATTTATCTCACTTCCAAGATTTGTGGCAGGTAACCAGCCTTTAACCGGATCTTTCTCGCTCATCCAGATATCGTGCCCACCATTGCCTTCAACTCTACTGGAGCAAAAAAACAATTTTCTACCATCAGCAGAAAGGCAAGGTTGTGCTTCCCATGTTGGAGTGTTTATTGCCTTAGACATTACAATTGGCTGTGACCATTTGCCATCAATTAGCTTAGTGTAGAATAAATCACAACCTCCAATTCCTAATTTTCTATCACAAGCAGTAAATATAATTAGTTTTCCATCTGAAGATATGGTGTGAGCCGCCTCATTTCCATCGGTATTAACACCAGATATTTCTTTGACTTCTGTCCATTTTCCTTCTACGAAAGTGGAAATATATAAATCTTCTTGACCTCCGACTCTTCTTGTAAAGATCATCCGTGTCTGGTCTAATGACAATGCAGGTAAATACTCAGAGTTTAACGAATTTACTTCACCCAGTAGAGGTCTTTGGTTGATATCATATGATTCATTGGCCGTGCCTTGTCTGAATGTAGAGGTATCCATGAGTTTTTTAGCCTTATTGACTTTCTCAGGATTGTTTTTTTGTTTAGTAATGTAAGAATTAAACAAGGTTGATGCTTCTGCATATTTATTTAAATCCATTGCTGTTATCCCTGCTGAATAGTAAACCTCTGGGTCGTAATTTGGATTTGTATTTATGACCGTGTTAAAGTCAGTCAAAGCTTCTGACTTTTTACCCATTTCATAGTAAACGGAAGCTCTTCTTACTAAAACATCTGGGTGGTTATTTCTTTGTTCGAGTAAAGAGTTTAATATATCTAATGATTTTTGATAATTGCCTTTCCTTGACTCCATGATAGCTTGAGTCAATGGATCAGTTTGTTGGGCTCCTGAATCTCTATTTTTTAAAGTTTTATTTGTTGTGCCACAACTTGACATTATCAATGTGCTGTAACTAATTAGAGCAGCAAACCATAGGTATTTCATCATTATTTTTTTGATTCTTCGACTAGTTCCATCAACGTCCTAAAGGCTACATATTTACCTTCGTATCTATCTTTATGATCTTGTTGTAGTGCTTGTGCATGGTGTTGATTGTAATCTAGAAAGGTATCCATATCAGGAGCGGTATATTGAACTGCATATGTTATTCCAGCTGGATCATCATCGCCAAGTATTTTCTTTATACTCCAATCCAAAAATTTTCCCGTCATCATGATATCTGGGATATGGGTTTCTTTCATCCAAGTCAACCAATCATCGTTAACTGTGATGTCTACCTTAACTGTGACATTATATATGATTTTCATGTATTATTCTCTTAATAGATTAATTGTGAGGGATGATATTAGATTTCATCTTTTCTTAAAACCCTAAACCTCTTTCTTGCCTCAACAGCAAACGTACTACTGCTATAGTCCATAAAAAGTTTTTCATATAGGGACTTAGCTTTATCTGGTTGATCCAACTGTAATTCGTACATCTTGGCTAATTCGTAAATAGCGTTATCACATCTAATTTCTTCAGGATATTTTTCAATAATGATATTGTAATACTCTATTGCTTTATCAGGATTTAAGCGTTTTCTCTCGATCATAGCTTTACTAAATAAGATATCATCATTAAGTGTATGTTCAGGAAAAAGTAGGGTAATAGAATCTAGTTTAGTAATAGCCTCTTTGTATTTGTTTTGGAAAATTAATAATTCTGAAATTGCAAATAATTCCATAGGCACTGCAGTAGTATCAAGGTTAAGATTGTCCATAATAAAAACTGACATATCTATTGCATCATTGGATATTAACCGAGTAGTAGCTGATTTAAGGATGTCAAACTGCTCTTGAGCCCATTCAAAATCACCCAAGTAATATGAAAGTTTTGCATTTCTATACCTTGCTTGCTCTCCTAATTCGCCCTCTTTAAAATCTTTATCTACTTGAGAAAACAATAAAGAAGATTCCCAACGTTCTCCTTCCATCAGGTAATAATCACCTAATTTTAGTTTTGCATTTGCTATAATGTCTGCTTTTAGGCCTCCGTAATTAATAACTTCATCTAAGATTCCCCTTGCTATTGGAAGGTCATTTAGATAAAGTGCTTGAAAATCAGCATATTCTATCATCAAAGGAGCAGTTTGAGTATTTCTACCATAAACTGCTAAAAAAGTCTTGTATTCATTATCTAAAGAGGCAAGATCTTCTTTTGTATAAGTAAAAGTCTGGGTAACTTTATTGCGTTTAGCGTTAAGTAGAGACCTTTGAGCATCTAAATAATAGCTAGAATTAATTGATTTATTAGCAGTGATGTACTCAAAAGCGCTTATAGCAGTATCAAAGTCTTCATCACCGTATGCAACCATCCCTACTTCAAAAACCCTTGCCCCATTTTCATCTAATTTTCTATCTAGTGCTCGAGCTTGTCTTAAGGCATTTTTATATTCCTTAAGGTGAATAAAAGACCATTGTAGTATTTCAGGATAAACTATAGCATCTGGGTTTGCTTGAATAAATGTATACAATTGAGTTTGTAGGTCGTCGTAAGAACTAGGAGATAGATTATTTTCGAATGTTTGGTAAAGATAGGTTTGGTTAGTGGCAAATTGATGGGCACTACGAAGGTAGTTTGTAACCATCATCTTTTCATCTCCCTTTCTTCGATATAAATCTGCCAGATTAAAAGCATATATTTTGTCATCTTTTAAAACTTTAGCACCTTTTTCATATACTTGAATTGCTTGATCAAACATTGCTAACCCTGTAAATGCTTTTGCCAAATTAGTAATATTATCCAAGTTTGCGTCAAGTAAATCAATAGCTTTATCATATTGCTTTTGTGCCTTGATGGGCTCTCCTTTTCTGTCAAAGATGTTTCCTAAGGATACTAACAACTGAATGTCTTTTGGATTACGATCCATCTCACCTTTGATAAGTTTTTCGGCATTGTCAAATTGCTTTAAAGAAATAAGGCAGTCTGTCAACCTTTGAAGATATAAAGCTCTGTTTGGGTCGGTTTCTATTATTTTGGTGTAAAGCTCCGCTGCTTTTTCGTACTCTCCATTAGTATAATATTGATTGGCTAATCTTGTGATTTGACCAAATGCAAAAGTTGTTATACTTGTAAATATGAAGGCTAAAATGATTTGTCTTAGCATGAACTATCCTTTCTTTTTTGTGTAAGTAGTTTATTAGTAGATCAATCTTGTTCATTAATTTTAAGGAATGGTAAAATGATCATCTAATTGAAAATGTTATTAACCTAATAACGTAATCTGTACAAAGATAGTTATATATTTTCTAAATTTGTCTTTGTAACGATGGGTCCTTATGGTTCTGAGTTTAAGTAAAGCTGATTAATTGTAAAAGATATTAATTAAAAACTTAGGCGTATAATAATAAAAAAGACATCTAAAATATAGAAAACATGTATAAATATTTAATAATCATCTTTTTGTTTTCAGCTAGTCTGTCAGCACAGTATAAGTTTACATCAGTGCAAGAAGTAGCTTGTACAAACGTGAAAAGTCAAGACAAAACAGGGACTTGTTGGAGCTTTGCGACTACTTCATTTATCGAGTCAGAATTGATAAAGAAAGGAAAGAACAATATGGATTTATCAGAAATGTTTATTGTTAGAAACATTTACATACAAAAGGCAAAAAACTATGTATTGAGACAAGGGAAGGCAAATTTTAGTCAAGGTTCGCTTGCACATGATCAGATATCTGCTTTAACGGAGTATGGGGTTGTACCGGAAGAGTTTTATAAAGGTAATCTTATTGAGTCAAAACACGACCACAGTGAGATGGAAAAAGCGCTTAAAGGATTCCTTGATGGAGTAATAGAAAATAGAAGACCTTCTGTAAAATGGCTGGCTGCTTTTGAAGCCATTTTAGATGTATATCTAGGGAAGGTACCTGAGAGTTTTACTTATAACGGTCAAAAGTACGACCCAATTAGCTTCAGTAATTCATTTGGAATCTCTAAAAACGACTATGTTGGAATAACATCATTTTTGCATCATCCATATGGAGAAAGCTTTATTTTAGAGATACCAGATAACTTTTCTAATGGCAGTTATTACAATACGACTCTAGATAAACTACTGAGTATTACTTATGATGCTTTGGATAAAGGATATACTTTAAGTTGGGATGGAGATGTGAGTGAAAAATCATTTTCTGCAAGAGAAGGTTTGGCGATCCTTCCTATTGAGACATTTGACAAATCAATGTTAGAAAATCCTGTTGCTGAGCAAAAAGTTACACCTCAAGACAGACAAGACAATTTTTATAATTACAATACTACCGATGATCACTTAATGCATATTGTAGGAGTGGCTAAAGATCAAAAAGGCAACAAGTACTTTAAAGTAAAGAACAGCTGGGGAGAAATAAGTGATTTTAAAGGATTTCTTTATATGTCAGAAGCATACTTTCTAGCAAAAACGGTTAGTATTTACGTAAATAAGGCTGCGATATCATCTAAATATGGTTTGTAAAAGGTAGATGAAAATAAAATTCGGAATCCTATTTATTATCCTCTTTTGCATAAAAGGCAGTTTGTCTTCTCAAGAGATTAGAGTATCATACCTTTCAGGCCAAATTCGAAAACATTCGCTTAATTTAAAGTATGATACCCCAAAGTATAGTAGTGGGGTAGAGCTTTCTTACTTGATTAATACTAGAGGTGATAAAGGATGGGATGCTTACTGGGGTAAGCCGATAATTGATATGTCAGCCATCGGCATCAACTTTGGCAACAACGATGTACTAGGGACAGCATATGGTGTTGTTCCAAGTCTTCAATTCAATTTAATTAATAGGCCGGACACTAAATTAGGATTGTCGTTTGGAGCAGGAGGCTCATATCTTACAAAGAAGTACAACTATACCTACAATCCCCTTAATAATGCCATTGGGTCTCACCTGAATAATACTACCCGATTTCGTCTGGTTTTAAGGCACAAAAATTTCTCTCTTGGAGGTAACCTTTACCACTTCTCAAATGGTTCAACCTATACTCCTAACAGTGGCATCAATGTAGTGGTAGCAAATATATCATATCAATTTGGTACTAATAAAAAGAGTAATAACATTATAGAATATCAAAGAAAAGACTTTGCCGAAGAGGCAAAATCAAAGAGTGAAAAACACAAAAACTGGGGACTCGACATTATGTATGTAAACGGATTTAATCAAACGTCTGTCCCAAGCGGACCTTCTTACAATATTAGATCAATTAGTTTAGGAGGCTACAAGAGTTTAGGCCCTTATATAAGATTGCACTTTGGGTTGGAGTATGAATATAATGAGACGATATACAATTTTTACTTGAATGACTTTAGCACAAAAAAAGAAGCCCATGATTTAGCGTATAATGCTGTCTTTTATTTTGGCTGTGAGCTTTTTTTTGGCAATATTGGCTTTAGGCCTAAGCTTGGATATTATCTACCTTACCCTATTCCTGAAGCTGGTGATCCATTTTATATAAAATTAGAAACACATTATTACCCATTAGGAAGAAACAAGAAAATCAGTCCATACATTGGGATGGCATTAAAGTCTCATTATGCTGTAGCTCAATATGCATCTATTGAGGGTGGCATCAATTTTTAAAATTGAAGTAACATCTTATCCCATTTCGGCAACTACTTCGGTAACTTCAGGCACCATTCTTTTTAGCATTCCTTCGATTCCTGATTTTAATGTAACAGTAGATGATGGACAACCACTACATGCTCCTTGTAAGACAACAGTTACAACACCTTTATCAAACGATCTAAATTCTATATTACCACCGTCTGATTCGACAGCAGGCTTGACATAAGTATCAATCAAATCCTTGATTTTGTTAACTAATTCAACATCGTCACCAGTGTATTCTATTTTCATTTGTGCAGCTTGGATTGAAGACATTTCTTCTTCAAAACCTTCCTTTACGATTACTTTTTCGCTGTTGACATATCCTTTTACAAATTCCTTTAACGGAAGCATTATGTCTGCCCACTCGTAATTAAATTCTTTTGTAATCGTCACAAAATTATTACAAACATATACTGCCTTTACATAAGGGAATTCAAATAAATCAGTTGCTATAGGTGACCACTTCTGAGCTACTTCTAACTCTTTAAAATCTGCAGTACCATTGTATAACATCTTATTTGTTACAAATTTTAATGTTTCTGGATTTGGTGTTTGCTCTGTATATAGCATTACCGGACTTTTAGTAGCAGTTTCCATTTTTTAGATATATTTTATAGGTTGAACAATTTATAACAAATAAAATGACAAATTGTTCCAATAAGACAAAGGTATTAAAAATAATGGTCTTACATCCAAGTATATTCCTTGTATGGCAGTTTATCAGGATAATCGGTATTATAGTGCAGTCCTCTACTTTCTTTCCTCATTTGGGCACTTTTAGTAATTAAATAAGCTATAGTAATAAGATTTCTTAGTTCACACAATTGTGGTGAAATGATGGTAGAATTATAAAGAATCTCTGTCTCATTATATAATAAATGAAGCCTATTAAGAGCTCTAGATATTCTTACATCAGTCCGAACAATGCCTACGTAACTGCTCATAACTTCTTTGAGTTCTTTCAAACTTTGAGTTAATAAGACCATTTCTTTGGGTTCTGATGTGCCTCTGGCATCCCAATGTGGTATGTTTTCTTCCATTTTGACAGCATCAATATTTTTTGCTATAGTTTCACTGATCCTTTTGCCAAATACAAGTCCTTCTAATAGTGAGTTAGATGCCAATCTGTTGGCGCCATGCAGTCCAGAGCTGGTGCATTCGCCAGCAGAGGACAGATTAATGATCGATGTTTGGCCTAAAGAATCTATATTAATACCACCACAAGTATAATGACATGCTGGCACCACAGGAATGTAATCTTTCATGGCGTCAATTCCGAGGCTCAAACATTTTTCATATATGTTAGGAAAATGGTTTAAAAACCCATCTTTATCCAAGTGTGTACAGTCTAAATAAACAAAATCATCTCCTCTAACTTTCATTTCATTATCTATGGCTCTTGCTACAATATCCCTTGGTGCCAATGACTTTCGCACATCATAATTTTGCATGAACTCTTTTCCATCCTTGGTCTTAAGGATACCACCATAACCTCTAACTGCCTCAGAGATTAAGAAAGATGGGTTTTCACCTGCGGGATTATACAAAGCAGTAGGGTGAAACTGAATAAACTCCATGTTTGATAGTAATCCTTTGGCTCGATACATCATTGCAATGCCATCTCCAGAGGCTATAACAGGATTAGTAGTGCTTTTATAAACTTGGCCCGCTCCACCTGTTGCCAATACTGTTTGTTTGGCTACGAATGTTTCAATTAAATTTGTTTCTTTATTTAAAGCATATGCTCCAAAACAAGCTATGTTAGGTGTTAATCTTGTAATGTTTCGACCCAAATGGTGTTGAGTTATTATGTCGATAGCAAAGTAATGTTCTAGAAACTTGATATTACTATAAGTTGCCGCTTTTTCATTTAATGTTCGCTGTATTTCCCAGCCTGTAATATCTTTGTAATGGAGGATTCTGTTTTCAGAATGTCCACCTTCTCTTCCTAAATCATATTCACCTAAATTGTCTTTATCAAACCTAGTTCCCCAATTTATAATTTCTTGCACCCTTAAGGGACCTTCCTCAATTACTATCTTTACAATATCTTCATTGCATAGACCATCACCAGCATCCAAGGTGTCTAATACATGCTTTTGGTAGTTATCTACATCGTGGTCCCAGACAGCGGCAACACCGCCTTGTGCATACCTTGTATTACTTTCAGTGTTATTCGTTTTGGTAAGAACTGTAATACCTATGTCTGGTCTTTTATCTGCTAACCATATAGCTAAAGAAAGTCCAGCAACTCCTCCTCCAATAACTAACACATCTGATCTGTTTACTTTCGTCATATTATTTGGTCTGTTTCAACAATAGTAAAATACTTAAACTTTCATATTGTTGCAAATGATTTGATATGAACTTCAAAAGTATAAAATTCTTTAATTAATAATGATGTCATTTAATAAGCATATTAAAATGATATGTTAGTGCTCTGCCGTAAGAGCGTGATGTAAAACTTGGAAATAAATTCAATGAAAAGCTGGTTTTTAATCTCGCAATACTACGAAACAGGTGACTTGCATAGGAATTAACAATATGGTTCTAAACCGCGTCTTTAGTTTTAAAGCACCATTATTAGTTGATCTAATCTATTAATAATAAGTAATAAAAATTTTAAGATTCTATAGAATTGATTTATTTTAGCAATTACCCCAACCAAACCGTTTATTAAATAAGTCTGAAATATTGAATAGAATAGGTTTCAATAGTAATGAAAAGTTAAATTAAAATTAATGAAGTATTTTTTAAGTTTTTACATTTGGTTGGCACCTTTTCTCCTGATAGGGCAAGATGAGATCATTCTATCAAGTAACTTAGATATACCTGGGTTGAACCACAAAAATCAGTTTTCACTCTCTACTGGTGTAACTTATAGGGAGCAATTCAAATTTAATGGGTCAATGAGTTACAGCCCGATTAATCATCTTGGTCTAATGATTAATTCTAACGTGGAACGGGTTGGTAATGGGCTGGTAGGTGCTTATATTGGCAGCTATTTTTATTTAATGAATGACTCTTTAAATAAAAGGATTTATATTGATGGTTATGGAGGTGTTTCACATAGTTTCTTGGACTTGGTACATTCATATGTTTCAAGTAATGTGTTTTCTTTTCAATCAGGCATTCACTTAGTCCATAAATCATATACTACGATAAGCCTGGTAGCTAAACTTAATGTTTTAGATGTGCAACGCATTGATATTGAAGATCCAATTAAAAGCAGTAAAATCTGGAATGAAATTAGCTTAAATGATCCTTATGTTGTCCCATCGTTAAAAGTGAGAGGTACTCTACTTAGGCAAGGTTTGGGAGGGTTTGTTCAGTTAGAAAAACACTTTTATAAAAACTCTTTAGTGATTGACAATAAAATTTGTGCTACTATTGGTATAACATTAGATATGGGCTTGGCAATAGAAGCCATAAGAAACAAACTTATACCTCAATAATAATAAATAATAGTATTGATGTTGAAAAACGGAAGGTTCTGAATTTTTAAAATTTAATTATTCAGCATTGGTAGTGTTTACCCTACTCTATCGTAAGGTTATTTGGTAACATCTAACTTAATATATTGTAAAGTTTTTAAATTAAAACCAAAGTACTTCTTACAATCTTATCACTATTCGGATATTACTGTTATTTTTGTAATCCATTCAAATAGTTATGGAAAATGCCGAATGGTATAAAACCAAAAATAGGAAGATAATTTGAGTCAATTTGTTGTATCTGCAAGAAAATATAGACCTACTACTTTTGATGAAGTTGTAGGACAAAACCATGTAGCTAAGACATTAAAAAATGCTCTTCAGACTGACCAATTAGCTCATGCATTCCTATTTTGTGGACCTAGAGGTGTAGGAAAGACCACTTGTGCAAGAATATTAGCTAAAGTTATTAATTGCCAGAACTCTATAAGCAAGGTCGAGCCTTGTAATGAGTGTAGTTCTTGTAAGTCATTTAATGACAATGCTTCATTCAATATATTTGAGTTAGATGCTGCATCTAACAATAGTGTAGATCACATCCGGAACCTTATAGAGCAAGTTAGATTTCAACCTCAGCAAGGTACACACAAGGTTTTCATCATAGATGAGGTTCACATGTTGTCTACTCAGGCGTTCAATGCATTTTTAAAGACATTAGAAGAGCCCCCACCATATGCTATTTTCATCTTAGCTACTACGGAGAAGCATAAAATTTTACCTACAATCTTATCAAGGTGTCAGATTTTTGATTTCAAAAGAATCCAGCCTGATGATATAGTTGAGCAACTAGAATATATATGCAAAGCAGAAAACAGAGCAGCAGATGGAGAAGCATTACACCAAATTGCTCAAAAGGCAGATGGAGCAATGCGAGATGCTTTGTCTATTTATGACAAAATAGCAAGTGCCGCACCAGGTAAAATTTCTTACCAAGATGTAGTCATCAACCTTAACTTGTTAGATTATGATTACTTTTTTAAGACTATAGATGCCTGTTTGCGTAATGACCTTACATCATTACTTTTAATATTAGATGATATCGTCAAAAGTGGTTTTGAATCAGAAATATATGTACAAGGATTAGCAGAACATTTAAGAGATCTTTTGGTTAGCAGAGATCCTAAGACTATTGCATTAATGGAGGGGAGCCGTGATCTAAAAATGAGGTATTATAACCAGTCTCAAATCACAAGTGAATCTTTTATACTGTCTGCATTAAACTTACTTAATACTTGTGACCTTTCATTACCTCGAGCAAATAATAAGAGGTTACAAATAGAACTGGCTTTGGCTAAGATGTGTTACCTAGGGAATACGGTAGAAAAAGACCTTTTCGTTGGCCAAAACTTGGAAAAAAAAACTCCAATTCTAACTGATAATATTGTCCCAAGTGCCATTTTAATTTCTGAACCAGAAACAACAATCCAACCACTAGTCCAACAGCAAAACATAACTCCTGAGTCAATATCAGATTTGGAAGAAGTTATGGACGTTGAGTATATCGATAATGGCATTGAAGAGGAAACTCAAGACGAAGATATTGTTTATCAAGATGATAATGATTTTGATATTGAGGAAAGTAATGAGATGGATGAAGAGTTACTAGAAGTAGTAGATGATAGTGCTCCAACTGAAGATGAAGGAGAAAATGAATCAATTTTGGATGATTTAGATATCGATATTCCATTAGCTATTAAGGGCGGTACAAATCACCTTGACCTTATCAAGAAAAAAATTCGAGCAGAAGAAAAAGAACAGAAGGCAGCACAGAGTAATCTAACATTGGAGTCTGTAATGTTAACTTGGGACAACTATGTGAGTAACCACTCTTCTCCTAGCTTCCAGGCAGCGATGAAACACATTATACTAGAGTTAGATGAAAAGGTATTAAAAGTCATTGTTCCATCGCCAGTTGCTCAAGGGTTTATCATCCAAGAGACTGATTTAATGGATCAAATTAGAGATGAATTTGGGACTCCAGACCTTACACTGCAACTTGATATAGACAAAGATCAGTTTCCAGATATTGAAGAAGAAGAGGTAATTAAAACTTATTTTAGTAGATCTGAAGCATTAGAAGAGTTATCAAAGAAAAACCCACAATTGGTAGAATTAATGAAGAGATTTGAGTTAAGACCAGATGATGGTCATTAACCTATAAAATCTATTATGAGCAATCAAACAAATAACAGATACCTAAGGCAAACAATTTTACCAGATTTTGGCATTGAAGGACAATTGGCGTTAAAGAACGCTAAAGTATTGGTCATTGGTGCTGGAGGCCTTGGAAGTCCAGTAGCTGTATATTTAGCAGCAGGTGGTGTTGGCATTCTTGGTATAGTAGATTTTGACACAGTGGATGAGACCAACCTTCATCGACAAGTGTTTTTTAATAAAGAAGATGTAGGTAGATATAAAGTCCAAGTCTTAAAAGAAAAAATATTAGCTCAAAATCCAGACACAATAGTCAAAACCTTTCAAGTAAAGTTAGATAAAAAAAATGCCATAGAGATATTAAGTGATTATGACCTTATTGTCGATGGTACTGATAATTTCCCAACAAGATATCTTGTGAACGATAGCTGTGTCACTATTGATAAACCTTTAGTTTTTGGGGCAATCTATCAATTTGAAGGGCAAATAAGTGTTTTTAATTATAGAAACGCTAATGGTGAATTAGGCCCAAATTATAGAGATTTATTTCCGCGCCAACCTATGGAAGGTGAAATTCCTAATTGCAGTGAAGGTGGAGTAATAGGCGTTTTGCCGGGCATCATCGGTACATTGATGGCGATGGAGGGCGTAAAAATACTTATAAATACTGGCGAAATATTATCAGGAAAGATGTTAAATGTTGATACTCGTTCTATGGATTTTATGAAGCTAAAAATCAATAAATCTTTTGACAATAATTTAATTGATATATCAAAAACAGATTATGATTACTTTTGTCAAACAAACATTAATGAAATGAAATCAGTAACAGTAAAAGAACTCAAAAAACTACAAGCAGACAATAAAGACATTCAAATTATTGATGTAAGAGAAGCTCATGAGTATGCTGAGTCAAATATGGGAGCGGAATTAATGCCATTAAGTGAACTCCATCTTCATATCAATAATATATCTGATGATAAAATGGTCATAATACACTGTAGAAGTGGAGCAAGGTCAGCATCAGCTATTGATCACCTATCTAAAGTTCATGGATTTGATAATCTACATAATCTTGAAGGAGGAATAATAGCTTGGGAAGCTGAGAAATAATATTAAAATAAAACGTTTATTTTCTATTACCAATCACTGATTTTAGGACAATAGATGTGTCCAAAATATTTAGTTATCCCGATGCCAAGTACAAGATAAGTGTCATTGGTCCTACTATTGCCTCTTTGCCTGCCTTCTACGCCAATGCCGTCAATTGTCGCTCTATTTGAAAGTTGGACTGCAATTTCTCCTCTGTTAGCTTCTAATGCTGTGAAGTCAGGAAATACAGTACTAACATCGTCTATGTAATCTGTAAATAACCTACGGGCAGTTAATTCGACATTGAGGCTTAAGTCTTGACTTATATCCCATTTGAACCCAGTTGCTATGGTTAATGCGGTGCTCACTGCACTATATTCATCTCCAATCCCTTGCCCTTCGGTACCTAGTTTTCTTAGTGAATACCTCGTGTCTCCAAGTTTGGCTGTTGGATTGAAATAAAATACTGAGAATCCAGCAAAGACATAAGGAGTATACCATTTGTCTTTCGATCCATGATTGTGTTCTAAAAAGTTGAATTCTAATCCACCGGTAAAGTCATATATGTTGCTATTAAAACTAAGATTTCTACCTCTTTCAAAATTATTTGTTGAGTTAGAGTCTGATGCTCCTACTCTAGCAAAATTCAATCCTCCTCTTAAAGAAAGTCGATTGTTAAAGTTCTTCTTAGCATAAATTCCTCCAGCAACCCCTGGCTTTTGTATGCTTAATGAAGTATTGAGATCACCATAGTATACTGCTGTACCAAGATATCCACCTACTTCTTCGCCTTTCTGACCATAAGATGTTGCAGAAAAAGTCAAAAGCCCTATGGTAAGGGTAAATAATATTCTAATTTGTATTGCCATATGAGACAGAAAAAGTTTTGTAGGTTTCATAACGACACTAAACACTGTTTTTGTATGTGCCATGGTGAATTAAGATGCAAAGAAAAGTGAAATGCAGACATTATCAAACAAATCTCTATTTTAAACTATATTTACGCCATGAATCAACGACAACCTATAGGCATATTCGATTCTGGATATGGTGGACTGACAGTCATGAAAGAAATCACTAGGCAATTGCCTGAATACGACTATATGTATTTAGGTGACAACGCCCGTGTTCCTTATGGAAATAGAAGTTTCGATATCGTATTTCAATATACATGGCAATGTGTTAGACACCTTTTAGAAGAAGGGTGCCCATTGGTAATAGTAGCATGTAATACCGCTTCCGCCAAAGCACTTAGAAACATTCAGCAAACAATGTTACCTATGTATTTTCCTGATAGAAAGGTATTAGGAGTAATTAGACCTACTACTGAGATCGTTGGAGACATATCAAAGACAAATGAAATTGGTGTATTTGCAACACAAGGGACGGTTACATCTGAGTCTTACCGGTTAGAAATAAAACGGTTTTTCCCTAATGCAAGAGTTTACCAGCAACCGTGTCCACTTTGGGTGCCAATCATTGAAAACAATGAACATTTGAGTGAAGGGGCTGATTATTTCGTAAATAAATATATAGATGAACTGTTAGTACAATGTCATAACATTGATACCATCATACTAGGATGTACTCATTACCCTTTGTTGATTGATAAGATACAGAAGCATTTGCCTGATCACATCAAATTAATATCACAAGGACCTTTGGTTGCAAGTAGCCTAACAGATTACCTCGAAAGACACCCAGAGTTAAAAAAAGAAATAAGTCAAAATCGATCAAGGCAGTACTTTACCACAGACGACCCAACAGTTTTCTCTCTAAAAGGAAAACTATTCGTGGGGGAAGAATTAGAAGTCAGCCATATAGAGTTGACATAACACAAACTTAAAGGCACCACCAGAGCCGAATTAGTAGTCAAACATGTCTTTGATTTGATTGAGGTATACAAAACCGTTAAACACAATAGTTCCTCTGTTCTACTTCGGACTTGTTGGCCTTATCTGCATTATATCAAACTTAATAAGTACAAGTACCGTAACAATTCCCTACTGCTTAAAAGGATCGCTGTATTTTGGATTAGAGACGAGACTCTTATCCGTTAATGTATGGAGGAATGAAACCAATGCTTGTTTTTCGAAGGCATCTAAATTTAAATGTACCACATCTCCAGTTTGATTCTTAAATTTTTTATCTAAGTCTTTATGAGGCTTTATACCTTCGCTGTAGTGGTTTACAACTTCTTCTAAAGAATTGAAACGGCCATCATGCATATATGGGCCAGTTAAAGCAATATTTCTTAAAGAAGGTATTTTGAACTTGCCATCATTTTTACCATTATCAGTATAAACAAGATCTAAACCAATATTGGTTGTCCCTTTTGGGCTATCTCCACCACTAAATGAGCCTCCACCATATTCTCCTCCTGGATTGTCATCTGCAGCAAAGTTATTTCCTGAATGACAAGTAGAGCATTTAGCTTTTGTACTAAAAAAAATGTCTTTTCCCTTTTTTTCAAGTGCAGTGTAGTTTGAGAAATCATTTTCAAGACCAGCGTCAAATTTTGTATCATTAGAAGTGATTGATCCTACAAATTGGGCAATCGCTTTTGATATTCTCTCCTCAGTGATTGACGCTGTACCAAATGCATCTTTGAATAAGTCTGGATAGTATTCTAATTTAGATAGCTTATCCACCATATACCCTAAATCTTCCATGCCCATCTCAATGTGGTTTTGGACAGGCTTTAATGATAGATCTACTATCGAAAATGATCTAGAATCCCAAAATAGATTGTTTTGACTTATTGGATTAGCAATTGACATACTATTTCTAGTTGTGACTTTGCCTTCAAAACCAATACTGCCGACCTTACCATCTGCAAAAGCCTTGTCTTGGTGGTGGCACGATCCACAGGAGATCGTATTATTTAGGGATAAATTTTTATCATAAAACAGTACCCTTCCTAAAGTAGCTCCTTCATCGGTAATGTCCATTCCAAAATTATTAAAATCAACGACAACACCACCTTCTATGAAAAAGTTGTTAAAAGCACTTGCTGGGAATACGCCAAAAGGGAGATTTAACTGCGAATAATTATAGATATTATCAGGAAGAACTGGAGACGATGTAGTTGTGCTTGTATTGTTCTCTTTTACACAAGATTGGATTAAAAATAGTCCAATGATTGCAACTATTAAAGTAAGTTTTTTCATTTTTATCTAATTGAGGGTGAATGTTCCTAATAATAAACCCAAAAACTATACTTACATAAGTTAGTGGTAATTTGGCTTCATTTGTCAAAAGAACGAATAATATCTTCAATTTGTATACGAAAACGTCATAAAAGTCTAAACTTTAACATTTTAGGAGAGCTGTATAACCGTTAGTCAAAAGTTTCTCACATTCGAAGGTAGTCTCAATTATTATTTAAAAATCTCCTTAAAATCTACCTTATAGATATTACCGAAACCATTTTCAATATGGTTGGCAAACCCCTTCAATTGATCAATTGTTTCTATTTTATCTTTGTTGTTATAGAACCTTTCACTTGTGAAGTATAAAATACTTGTTTGAGGGTCAACAAAAGGACAGTAATCTAATTTATCAGAGTTTATATTTTCTCCCATATTTATTGATTGGGTCCAATTACCAGAAGAATCCTTAACACTAATATACAGGTCACCACCTCCCAAATCGTCTTCTCTGCCGTAAGAACTAAAGATGACATAAGTCTCATCAGGACTGACAAAGGCATTAAACTCATAAAATTCTGTATTTATCACCTCAGGTAAAGGCTCTGGAGATTGATAGATGCCACTTACGATTTTCGAACTAAAGATATCTTCTCTTCCAATTCCATTTTTACGTGTAGCGGTAAAGTATAGAGAACCACTTCTGCTTATAGAGGGGTAAAATTCATCACCCTCACTATTGATTGTAGAATCAAGAGCAATAGGTTCTGTCCACAATCCATTTACTTTATTGCTATACCAGATATTATAATCCTTTCTAATACTATCGCCGTATATTGGTCTATCAGATGCAAAGTAAAGCCTTGATCCATTGTGACTAAAGAAAGGCTCTATATCTTGATACTTGCCAGATATATTTAGGACCTTAGGTTTATCCAAATTACCATTCACCAACCCAATACTTACTAAGCATCTTTTTATTTGTTTGTGATCACCTTGTGTATATATTATTTCATTATCAGAAATAGCAAAATCTCTTTCGGATAGGGAGGTTGACACTATATTTTCTCCGAACAATCTCGCTGTATTCGTTGCTGTTTTTGTGTCTAATGTAGAAGTCACAGGCTTATTTGGAGAGTTGCAACTTAGAAGCAGAGTGAATAATATAATTTTTTTCATTGGTTTAGTTTCTATTAAAACGATTCTAAGTGAATTGTTGTGAATATAGAGCAGGATTCAAATTTAAATATTATTATCATCAAAAAGATGATTCATTTCATGAACAAGCATAAGTTTTTTTATTAACTTAAGCACACTAAAAAAGCCCAACCGGCATTACTACCAATTGGGCTTTGTTATTTTAAATTTGTATGCTACAATTCTTTTCTTAATCTTGCTACTGGGATATTTAGTTGATCCCTATATTTAGCTATCGTCCTTCTAGCGATGCTATAACCTTTTGCTTTAAGTAATTCCATTAGGACTTCGTCAGAGTAGGGCTTACGTTTGCTTTCTCTAGAGACGATGTCCGCTAAGATGTTTTTGACCTCTAGTGTAGAGACTTCCTTACCATCAGTGGTCTGAATCGCTTCTGAGAAGAAATCTTTTAACCTCTTTGTGCCAAACTCAGTCTGCACAAATTTACTATTAGCTACCCTTGAGACTGTAGAGATATCAAGACCTGTGATCTCGGCTATATCTTTTAATATCATTGGCTTAGACCTTCTCTCATCTCCTGTCTTGAAGTAGTCATATTGCAACTGCATGATCGAAAACATGGTCCTATATAAAGTGTCTTGTCTTTGTTTGATAGCATCAATAAACCATTTAGCTGAGTCTATTTTTTGCTTGATAAACATGACAGCTTCTTTTTCTGTCTTAGTGGATTTTCTACCTCTGATGGTATCTTTATATCCTCTAAGCATGTCTGCATAGTGATCATTGATCTTAAGGTCTGGAGCATTTTTGGAGTTAAGGGTTAACTCTAGTTCTCCATCTCTATTGGTAATGATAAAATCAGGAATTACATACTGCACATTAGGCTTACCTGTCGTTTCTTGACCACTGGCAGGCTTCGGGTTTAGTTTTAACACCTCATCAAGTGCATCTTTTAGTTGACTCTCACTGATGTCATATGTACGCTTAAGCTTTTGGTAATGTTTTTTAGAAAACTCATCAAAATAATCTGTAAGTATCTTCAATGCCAATATCTTAGACTTAGATATTGGATCAGCTGTCTTGTCTATCTTGTTTTTTAACTGTATTATCAAACATTCTCTCAAATCTCTTGCACCAACTCCTGGTGGTTCAAATGTTTGAATCTGTGTGATCATGAACTCTACATCGGATTCTGCGACCTCTAGTCCTGTACTAAACATTAAGTCATCGACTATACTAGAGCACTCTCTTCGCAAGTATCCATCTTCATCGATAGATCCCACAACCTGATGGGCTATGGCTTCCATTGTGTCATTTTCAAAAATAAGCATACCTAATTGCCTCTCTAATGATTCATGAAAAGATGTTTCTACTGGTACTGGCAGTGATTTATCTTCGTTTTCGTATCTATCTTCTCTTGTCTTGTATGTAGCTGGATCGTCTTCTAGATATTGATTTAGATAATCATCTAATTCTATTTCGTAATTATCATCCTCTTTTTCACCTTCTTCATCCCCATCTCCATCTTCTAGATCAAATACGTCATTGTACTCTTCCTCATCACCTTCTTCAAGAGCAGGATTGGCTTCTAGCTCTTCTTTGATCCGCTCATCAAGTGTAGCAGTAGGGATTTGAAATAACTTCATTAGCTGTATCTGTTGAGGAGATAACTTTTGAAGCATTTTTTGACTTAAACTTTGTCTAATCACTTTTATTATAGTTTACTTTTTAAAAACAAATACTACCTTTATAAAGTTTTATTTAGGCACAGTTTTTGATAACTGCCAACCTTTTGTAAAACGAAGATATTAAATAAATACAATATATTACAAATTATTATAATATTTATTTAATTATTTTAAAGTCTGTTA
>JBBKVK010000231.1:0-3036 GCA_037968395.1 Saprospiraceae bacterium
ATAAGCTTTTTACAGAAGTTGTTAATACCAATATTAAAAAATTGACCAAAGTTTTTTTTGATTCAAACTTAAGTGGCGCTAATATTCCAACATTTATTGATAATGTTTGCTTGGATAAATGTAAGGAGTGTTCTACTTATAATGGACCATTTAATATCACAGAAATATGCACAAAAGTTAAGATTAAAAAAATAGCTACCGTGAGTGATGATTTGGCAAATTATACGTTTAATACAGATGGATTGCCAACTTCTGGGACATGGGCTGTGCAAGAAGAAGATGCCAATGGTCAAACTACGACAGTAATTGATGGACAAAGTACTCCAGAATTGATATATGGCTGTAAAAAAGGAAAGAAATATATTGTTTGTTTCAGATATTTTGATGCAGATGGGTGTGAAAAAAGATGTTACATCAAGCTAGATTTGACGAACAATTGTGGTGGCGGTAGTGTCACCCCAACATTCATAGGAAGTGAAACCAACAATCAATTTAGCTTTTCTATAGATGGACTTTCCTCCGAAGAAGAAGTAGCCAATTGGTTTATTGATGAAACAGGCATTGGCACCAATACAAGTATAAATTATACTTTTCCTGCGCCTGGGCAAAGGTATATTTGTTGTCTAATATATAATAGGGTGACAGGTTGTTATAGAATTTGTTGCAGAAGGTATTGTATAGAAAATCCGCTTAATTGCAATAGTATCACATCCACCATTCAGAATAATGGTACAAGTTATATACTTCAAATAGCAGGTGCACAACAAATCATTAGCTGGAATATCGATATACCTCAGGTGTCTAATAATTATATTGGAAATAGCAATCCTCAGACTTTCATTCCGGCCAATCATGGCATATCTGTGGGACAAGCGATAGTAGTGAGTGTAAAGTATATAGATGGATCAGGTTGTAGCAAAGTGTGTTGTAAGCGTATAACCTACAACCCAGGAAGTGGAGGGAATGGAGTCATATTTAATTTAACTGAAACCTGCATAGCCCCAGGTCAAGGAGCCGAAATACCTGTTACAGTTACAAATTTTGATAAAGTAGGAGCATTCAATTTTACTTTAAAAATACCAACCAATGGAACAGTGAAATTTGTTGATGTGGTAAATACTACCCTTCAAAATGTCACATACAATGTCATTTCCGATAATGAATTGATCATAGCATGGGATGAGCCAAATGGAGGTAGTATTGATTTAGCAGATAATACTAGGATATTTAATGTAAGTATCTCTGCAGAAGCAAACTTTACCACTGCAACAACAATTTCAGGGAGTTCGATAGCAGTACTTAGCACTGTCCACAATACAGGAAGTGTGACAGGCGGCAAAATCTGTATATCAAGTGGACAAATGGCACTAGGCAGCATTAAGAATGAAATTGGAAAGGCACATACAGATTTGAAAGTGGATCTTTTAGGGAATGGCCAAGCCGTCAATACGACTAAAACAAATAGTAATGGGGCTTATAACTTTGCTATGACTTCTAATCAAAACAGCATCAAGCCAAGTAAAAATGATGAAATCCGAAAGGGAGTGAATGTGGTGGATGTCGCTAGAATAAGAAGGCATTTTCTTCAAAAAACATTATTAGATTCTGATTATAAAAAAGTGGCGGCGGATGTTAATAAAGATGGCAATATCAATATAGTAGATGTTGCGTTGGTAAACCGAGTGTTCCTTCAAAAAACGAGTACTTTCCCAAACAATACAAGTTGGAGGTTTTTGCCAAAAGCATTGAATATTAGCAGCAATCCCCTCAATGTTAATTGGCCAGAACAAATCGATTTGAGTGCTAGCGGGTTGAATTATAGTGCATTGGATTTTGTGTCCATTAAAGTAGGAGATGTAGACAATTCTGCTTTATTCAGAGATGGAGATGTGTTGGATAAAAGTAGGGCAGCAGATATCGAATTGATTATTCCCGATGTGACTGCAAGTGTATGGCAGCCTGTGTTGATTCCTATAAATGTCACCAACTTTGAGAATGTTTCAGTACTTACATTTGAAGTGAATTATGATGCCACCAAATTGGACTTTATTGGTATCGAAGAGTCAAAACTGGAAGGCTTTAATGAAGGTAGCTATAATGATATTGGAGGAAAAATAATTGTAGGTTGGGATCACCCTCAAGCAGCGGGACAATCCGTTAACGGGAGCTTAATGCTGTTAAAATTTAAAGCAAAACATACTGGAGTATTAGAAGCAGATCTAACGCTGACTCAAATGCAAGCCTTAGATGCGGATTTTCTCGAATTAGGCATTAGTGGGAGGAATGGTAAGATTAATTTTATGACAACGGATGTAAAAGAGGCTGATTTTAAAATCTACACCGTCATTTATCCAAACCCATTTTCAGATGTATTGAATCTATCTATTAACCTGCCAAAATCAGAAAATATAGAAGTGATGTTCTACGACATATCTGGTAGATTGATTAAAAAACTAAAGCTAGATAATAGGCAAACCAAATATGAAATTTCAGTATTTGATATTGATCACAAAGGGGTGTTATTATGCACTATCAAAGGAGAAACATTTACAAATACGCATAGGATTATTAAGATATGATAATCTTACATAGTCTCAGGGCAGACAGGAAGTCTGCCCTGATTAACTATAAAATACATATGTTTTGTTATTAGCTGTTAATAATCCAATTAATTAGGTATATTACTAATATGAAAATATATGAGCTATGTGAAATACAAGATAACAGTATTATCTATATATTTATGCCAATTTTTTAAACTGCTAAATTTTCAAAGATAAATTTATTTTTTTGGTCAATAGTTGGTGTCTAGTTGGTGACTAGAAAGGTGCAGAAAAGGGAGATAATTATATAGAAAACAAGGTGATTGAATGCTAGTATTAAAGTTGTATTACCACAACTTTTTTAATAATAATTACACAAACTTATTTCATGATAGTCTTAGATATTTTCATTGGTATAGTACTTATATATTTTCTATACAGTCTCTTAGCAAGTATAATTGCTGAGATGATTGCTACTTGGATGGGCATGAGA
>JBBKVK010000232.1:0-17576 GCA_037968395.1 Saprospiraceae bacterium
GAACATAGAAAGTTTCTTTTTTGAGTTGTGATTCCTGATAATTTTCATAACATTTTACAACTTATTATTTTAAAAATAGGTAAATTCATGGGAGAGCTATTTCAAAAAAGCTCTTTAGATTATTCAACTTTCATCTTAGATGATTTAAATCTATTAATCCCAATTACAGGAAATAAAATTGTCCAAAACAAATTTCCTTAATTTTCATGTAAAAATAAACAACACTGGAGTACTTTATTACAAATTTCTATGTTGATTTACAGGTCTTTTATTATAAAACGCTAGTCTTATTTTAATGCAAATGATCTGTAATTGACTTATGGCCATCCGTAAACCTATGGATATAATATGCATTCTGTAAGATATACTAAAAGTAGTTAGAGTAACAACAATTGAGAAATTTCAGACTAATTACTTTTAAATTAGGATTTAGATCTTGATCATTTTTTTAGCAATAGTACCTTTGATAGTTTTGTATCTAACAATATAAGTACCACTTATCCAAGTGGTAGCATCTATCTGTAATGTAGTTGAGTTTTGGAAGTGCTTAACACATTGACGTTTTCCATTTAATGAATAAACTTCCAAAATGCCAGTTGTTGGTATATCCGTAATCTTTGCATTAAAAGTGCCACTCGTTAAGGAAGGCATTATAGTTAAATTAGAATCATTAATCAATCCATCCTCTACTGCTAAACTCTCTTCAATCTCAATACAGTAGTCTTCGATTTCTCCATAATTTGTACCTGTTTGACCACATACATTTGGCCCTTTACTAAACGACATCATCACTCTCATCCTTGTTATTCCTATTAAAGAACCTAGTGGAATGTACATAGAGTCTATAACTTCAAATGAGGAATTAGATTCGGTTTCAAATACTTTTTCAGTATCATTGTCAAATTCTCCATCTTGGTTTAAATCAATGAAAATCGTAAAGTATTCAGGATAGGCTTGGCCACTGTGCTCTGGAACAAGTGATATCTTGATTGGGTTATTAATTTTTACTTTAGGCACGAATCCTCCTGTTAAAACATTAAAAGCAGTATTTCCTTGCCCTGATGTAAAGGTCTCATTATTGATACTAATAGATTCTATCCATTCATCTTTATTTGTAAAATTTTCTACTTCACAAAACGAATTTTTGTTGCACTCACCGCATTTAAAAGGTATGAACAATGAACCAGTTGTTTCGCTCCTATTGTTATATGCATTGCACATCGTACTAATTCTATACTCTATAAGATCACAGTCTTTAAAACCTGTAATTGTAATAGAATTACTTGATATTATTGTATCCCATTCCATCGACCCAAGTTTTCTAAACTCAAATATATTGTCAATGTTAGATTCGTTGTTTGAAAGTTCTATAGTTGCTTCACCATTAGATATTTCTAAGTTAATGACCTCACTTACATAGCAACACCCTATTGATTCAAAAAACCTACTAAACCCATATTCAGATGTTTCATTAACTAAATGGGACCTTACTTGATATTCATAATTATTACAATAACTTAAGTTTTTGATCTCATAATTTGACTTGATGTTTAGGACTTCAATCCATGCGGTTTCATCAAAATTTCTATACCTGATGTCAGTGATCAAATTACTTTTATTTTCTGACCATGAAATTACAGTATTGCCGTTTGGTAAAAAGGAAGTTTGAAAGCCATAGGTGTCACCTTTGGTCAGACATAAATTATTCATTCTAGTAACAGCTTTACCTATGTTTAGTCTACCACCAGTGGTGGTAATACCATTTAGGCCTGATTTTTTATCTACTGTATTAAGTATCATTTCTTTTACCATTAATGCTGCTAAACCTGGGTCAGACTTCGCAATTGTCATCAATTCTGTACAAGGTACTGCATAAAGTAATGCTACCGCACCAGCTACATGAGGTGTTGCTCCTGAGGTGCCACCAAAACCTCCATATCTGTTGTTGATTGCGACTGTAAATGCATCTTTACCATGTGCTCCTAAGTCTATTGTTACTCTCCCATAGCCTGCACTATTTACTTTTATATCATTATGATCTAGATTTGTCACGCTTATGAGATAATCGCTTTTACAACTAGTAGGCATGTCACCATCTTTATCAACATTTGTATTCACATTGGCTGTTGCTCCACAACTCAATATACCGACTTCACCTAGTTCATTATAGAAATCGCACCAAATTGGAGAATCATTTGGATCTCCATTGTCAATCCCCCAAGATGAATTTATAACAACGACAAAAGCACCTTCCATACCATTGGTTTCATTGTATTTTTTTCTCATAGCATAGGCATATGAGTAACTCTTTAGTACAGAAACTTCTGTAATAGTGTTTTCGTATTTTATAGGCATTAGTTTTACAGCCCAGTTGACACCAGCAACGCCCAGCATGTTATTTCCTCGAGCTCCAATAATGCCAGCTACTGGAGTACCATGGCCGCCGCCTAGACTAATATCTTTACTATTATTTCCAAAATTCCAACCATTAACATCGTCCACATAACCATTACTGTCATTATCTATCCCATCTCCATCGATTTCTCCTTTATTTATCCAAAGATTATCTATTAGATCTTCATGATTCACATCATATCCATCATCTACTATGCATGCTACAATTTCATCCCCTGTAGATGTTATACCACCAGTTGTGATGTCCCATGCATCTTGAGCTTTTATATCTGCACCTATTTTTCCTCCCGACTGACCAGTATTATTATACTGCCATTGCATTATATAATCAAGATCATTTGGTACTGCTCTTTGAGCAATAATTTTATTTTTCTGGACAGCTACGACGCTTGGATCTTTAAGCAGTTTCTTTATTAAATCATTTTCATTGATGGTCTTATAATCAAAGTTTACCACGTACAAATTTAAAGGAGCCTCTTTAATTGCAGTATAGTCGTTTTTAGATTGTCGTTTGTTTTTATTGGAAACTAAGTCTGATGGTGTGCTTCTTTCAGATAATTGAATGATTAATTCGCCTTGAATATGGTCCAGTTTTTGTGCCGAAACACTTACACTAAAGATGAAAATCAGCATGATCGCTATAATATTCTTCAATTCCATATTATTGTATTTATTTTATCTGTGAGTAAATATACTTTATAAAATATACATACCAAATTATTAATTGTTTGAAAATGGTAAAATTTAATTTTTTTATACAGATATGATGTCCTAATGACAATTCCCAAAGATAATTTCAAGTATTTTTTTCGAAGGATTATAAAGAATCTGGCTATTATTAAATATTATATTTGAAAAATATAAAATATAATTTTAATTTTGTTCGTATTTATTATACATAATCGTTTTACATAAAATCAATAACATGAGCAAATTAGAAGAAAAATTAGCAACTTATGGTGCAGCATTAACAAAAATGGGTCACAAAGTTGACGCCAACCTATTAAAAGGAGTGACTAAAGCATGTGGGCCATCTATTTACAACAAAGATTCTGAAACAGTAGCTAGTTCAAGTGAAACTGAATTAAACACTGTAAGAACTAACTTTATTGGTAAGAAGTTAGGAATTACTGATGCAGCAAAAGTAGATGCAGCTGTGGCAAAAGTAGTTGCTGATTTTGGTTCTGCTAATAAAAATAAATATAGAGCAGTATTTTATTACCTATTAGCTGTTCACTTTAAGAAAGAAGCTCAATTTAAGAAGTAATTCTTTTTTGATAAAATTTATAAGGGCTGTTCTAATAAATAGGGCGGTCCTTTTTTATTTAAATAGTGTAGTAATCTAACCTAAATCTATATCTTGATTATCTTTGCCTATTATTTTACAATTTATGTTGTAAAATAATGATTATGTAGTCATTAGAATATTAAAACTTAATAAATTGAAGAAATTCAAACAACTGTTCGCAGCTTTTCTATTTACATTACTTTTGATTTTTTGCCATACAAATTTGTTAGTTGGTCAAGAAAATAAAGTGATATCTCAAGAAGACAATAACTATGATAGTGGTGTTAATTATTTCGACCTTACCAACTATGCCCAATCTTCTGTAGTGCTTAATGGAATGGCAGATCAACCGCCACATCACCCACTTGGTAACTATGAAAAATTAAGAAGAGAAGCTCTGCTAACTGCCCAAATAGCAGACTTAAGAATAGAAGACCCTTCTGCTGAAACAAAATTGACTTATTATATTCAGCAATATTATCCAGATCCGGTCACCATTCAACCAATTTTGGAATTGGCGTCTCACTATTATTATAATAGAAATTATCAAGAAGCTATAGATTGGTATGAAAGAGTGCCGATAGAAGACTTGCCAGAATTGGATAAAAGTGAAGCTTCATTTAAGAAAGGATATTGTCATTTTGTTAAAAAAGAGTTTTCAGATGGTATGCGGGATTTTGGAAGAGTTAAAGATGTTAGAAACTTATTCTACTATCCAAATAACTATTATTATGGCATGTGCCAATACTTTAGCGATGATTATGATGGAGCTGTAAAATCCTTTAAAGCAGTATCTAGTTCGGTTTATTACGGTGACTATATACCATATTACCTCTGTCAGATATATTTTGCACAAAGTAAATATGACCTATTGCTAAGTTATGGAGAGCAAAAAATAACAGAGTCTGCTGTTAAAAATAAGAAAGAAATTAGACTACTTCTTGGTCAAGCTTATTATGTTCGTGGAGATTATGATAGAGCTTTGACCCACTTAGAGTTTTATGAAGCTAATACCGAAAAGTTAACAATTGAAGAATTTTATCAATTAGCGTTTACACAATACAAACTTGGTAAATACGAAAAAGCCAAGTCTAATTTTTTAGAACTTACATACCAAGACTCTAAACTTGGGCAACTTTCTAATTATTATTTAGCAGACTGTTATGTAAAGACAAGCGATAGAGCATCAGCAAGAGCTGTATTTAAAAAAGTAAGCCAGATGGAGTACGACAAAGGCATGCAACAAGAAGCCTTGTTTAACTACGGTAAAATATCTGCAGAACAAGGCTATGAAAGAGAGGCGATCAATATATTTATAGATATCAAAGAAGACTCGCCTTATTATGCCGAAAGCCAAGATGTGATTTACGATATTTTAGTAAATTCTGGGGATTATGCCAATTCTATCAATATTATGGAATCGCTACCTAGATTGACTCCGAAATTGAAGTCAACTTATCAAAATTTAAGTCTTAAAAAGGCAATACAATTCTATAGCGAAGGTGATTTTGAGAATGCTAGAACCTTTTTTGATAAGTCACTCATCTACCCAAATGAAAGACTATATCTTGCTCAAACCAATTATTGGTTGGGAAAAATGGCGTATGATGCTGGAGAACTAAACAAGACAATAGATTACATTAGTAAATATCATGAGATTGCAAATGGACTAAATGACTTGCCAGAAGAATCCGCTAATTATATGGCTAGTTACTTGAAGGCTTATGCCCACTTAAAGCTACGAGAATATGATAAGGCTGAGATACAGTTTAAAAATGCCATTGTAGGTCTCAATCTTAATAGTCAAGATATACAAAGTGAATACCTTTTAAATCGTGTACTCCCTGATGCATTTGTAAGAGCGGGTGACTGTCTTTTTAAGCAACGAAAGTACAATGATGCTAAGAATTTTTATAATCAATCTGTCTCAAGAAAGCAAGCGGGATTTATATATGCACTTTACCAAAGAGGTCTGATCGAAGGACTTATTAATGAGCCATATCAAAAATTGGTAACGATGCGGGAAATCACTACTGATTATCCATCAAGTGAATATGCCGATGATGCTTACATGCAAATAGGGGAGACTTATTTAAGTTTAGGAAGTACTGAACCTGCAGCAATTGCTTTTATTGATGTGATGGCTAAGTTTGGTCCAACTTCACCCTATTATTCACAAGCCCAATTACGGATGGGATTGATTAATTACAATAGAGGGGATTTGCCAAAAGCTTTAGATTATTACAAATCAGTTTTTAATCATAACCCCACTTCAAAGCAAAAAATGGAAGCAATGAAGGCCATTGAAGAGATCTATGTAAAAGATATGGGTAATAGTTATAAATACTTTAAATACTTAGATAGTATTCCAGGGTTTGAATTAACAGCATATACCAAAGATTCGCTCACCTATTTTATAGGCTACAACCAGTATGTAAAAGGGGAATATGATAGGGCCCTTGATGGATTTAATACTTACATACAAAGATATGTAGGAGGATTTTACCGACTGGAAGCAAGATTCTACAGAGGTGAAATATTTAGTATAAATAAAAATTATGATAAAGCACTTGCTGATTATGAATACTTAATTAAAGAAAAAGGAGGGGGGAATTATAAAAAAGCACTTTGGAAATCAGCGCTCATAAGTTATAACCATGCTGAAAATTTTGGTAAGGCCCTAGATTATTATAAGACTTTTGAAGGTCTGACAGATAACAAAGGAGATCAATATCAAGCTCAATTAGGGGCGTTGAGATCGGCTTACAAAATCTCTCGGGATACTGACATTACCTTATTTGCCAATAAGGTTAATGAAAATAGTTTAGCAACCACTGATGAGCGGTCTGTGGCACTTTTCTACTTAGGTAAGATCGCTTTTAGAAACAATAACAATGAGCAAGCACTTGCAGCATTTGGCAAAGTATCTAAGATGGTCAATAACAGCCAAAGTGCAGAGTCAAAATATCGAATATCAGAGATCTATTACAAACAAGGCCAGTTTGATCTTGCCGAAAAGCAGTGCAATTTTAACAACGAAACCAGCTTGAATTATCCTTATTGGGTGGCTAAATCTATTCTATTACTATCAGACATCTATATCAATAAGAATGATCTCATAAATGCAAGAGCAGCTATCGAGGCAGTATTAGAAAATTTTAAAGACGATGCTTCGCTCCAAAAAGATGCAAAGCAAAAACTAATAGACCTCGAAGTGAAAGAAGGAAATGCAAACAGGGTTAAAATCAATAATCCAAATTTACTTGAACTAGACTCCACAGGGGGCAATTAGTTTAATCTAATATTATTGATAATAGTCTAAAGATGAAGTATAAACATATGAATACAAAAATAAAAATATCATTCCTACTACTCACCGTAAGCACAATGTGTTTGGGTCAAACAGGGATCGAAGCAGATAATTTAGAGGTAATTAAAACATTTGAAGCTCAACTCGAAGAGGCTCAGATAATAGATGTGAGGCCTAAATTGCCTAAGGTGATCCTAGTTAAAAAGGTATATGATTTTAGAATTTCTATCGTACCATTAGAATTAAAATATCCTGCTCCGATTATTAAACCATTGGCGATGATGGAAAGCAATACTTTCGATGCAGATAATCACTTTATCAGATTAGGATATGGAACATTAAATGATCCTAATGGTAGAGTGAGACTTTCATTTTATGATGGTGATAGGTACAAATTAAATATCTTAGGAGGGTATCGAGCATTGGACAATACGAGTAAAGTGGCATATCAAAAGATGTCAGATATTGATGCTGGAATCACTGGTTTTGCAAGGTTAAATGAAAATGTAGCTCTAAATTTTAAGAGTGATATAAATGTTGCTAAGCGGAATTATTTTGATACAAAGACTAATTATCCAACCTTAAATTACGGAGAGGAGCAGAATATAACTGGTATCAACTTAAAAGCAGGAATTGCAAATATTGACAAATCAACAAGTGGTATCAACTATGAATTGTGGACAACTTACAAATTTGATAGAGTAGCAGATCAAGCTTTAGGTACAGGTATTGGTCTATCAGTACAAGCTGAGAAAAGAACATCAGAATACATTAATATCATTCTGCCTATCGAATCAATGGCATACACCACAGATTTGTCTGAAAATGATAATGAGCTCGTTTCTATAAATTTTGCTCCTAAAGTTCATTTTCAACACAAACGATTTATGGCAAAAGTAGGCGCTGACCTTTACTATGATAACCAACTGAAGTCACAAATATGGCCAGAAGTTGAATTGGCGTATGGTATTGTAAAGAATTTTGTTCAGATCATGGTAGGGACTGATCAAAAATATCGAATGAATACTTTAGGACACTTAATGAATTATAATCCATGGACACAATTGGATGCTTTTGACTTAAAAACAACCCTTTGGAAAGAATATTATGGTGGAATTCGAGGAGAACTCAATTTCTTATCCTACCAGTTTGAAGGTGGATACAAAGAGTCAAAGAATGATCTGTTGATCGTGAATGAACTACAGAACGGAGCTAACTCTGAACTGATAACGCTGTACGATGACATTAAGACCGCTTTCGTTAGAGGTAATATTGATTTTGCCATTTCAGAGAGCATGAATGTAGGAGGATCACTTACCCAAAATGTATATACTACCAATCAGGAAGCAAAAGCATGGGGCATGCCATCACTGGAGATGAATGCCTACTTTAATCTCCACATGTTTGACAATAAGCTGAATCTTAAATCCAACCTATTCTTAAGTGATAAGATATATACTAAGAGATTTGTAGATGGTCAAGCCTTCCAGCACTCACTCAATAACCTTATGGAGTTAGATGCAGAATTAGCCTATTGGCCTATAAAGTCCTTTGGCTTATTCGGTTATGCTAACAATATCTTAGACAACAAATACCAACGATGGTATGGTTATCCCACGGTAGGTATTAATTTTGGAGGCGGGTTGCAGGTTAAGTTTTAGGGCTTAGTATATTAAATGGAAAATCAAATTCCCAATAAGAAGCAGTTAGATGTGAAATAAAACAGCAGCAGCATGACTAATATTGGTCTGAAGTTATATTTATCTGCCTTTTGGCAGAAACTTCAGATAACTAGGTATTGACAAGTCATGGAATACAAGTTTATTTTAGAGCTAAATTTTCAATGAGTTTGTTTTTCAAAGTAGAAGAAAATTGTATTTTTGATGCTTATTTTACGCAACTCTAACCCTATGAAGCTTTCGAATAAATTATTATTACTATTAATTCATTTCATCTTTTTGTCCCCTTTACTCGGACAGGTAACAGAAATTTTATCTCCAAGAGCTCAGAAAAGTGATTTTAAAATATTACTTGAAGTACTTGATGCTCACCCCCACCTGAATTTGGATTATACAGAGGTAGATAAATCCAAGTTAATTGTAGATATTGAGGCCAGACTGGATATTTCAAGGTCAAAACTTGAGTTTTATAAATTAATTTCGCCCCTTGTTACAAATTATAACGATGGTCATACGGCATTGTATTTTAATCCAATGGGACAGAATAATACTAGAAAGGAGTTGGGAGTATTTCCGTATAAAATTTTCTTGGACAATAATGATAATTTATATGTGGTAGATCACATAAAAGAAGGTTTGCCTATAGTTAGAGGCTCAAAAATAACACATATTCAAGGTTTAGAAATCACACAATTTCTTGACAGTATAGATCAATATGTTTCTTATGAATTAAGTTCATTTAGGAATTATAAAATCTCTAGGGATTTTGAAACTTATCTTTATCTAGCATTTGGGAGGAGTGATTCCTTAGAATTTAAGTATACCGATTTTTCAGTAAATGAATCAATAATTGACAATGTTACTTATAAAGATTGGAAAAAGTATAATAAGGTTGAAAAGAAAAAAATCAAGGCATTAAAAGACGGGAAAGGGTTATACTACTTTAATGATTTGGGCAATGGAATTGGGTTACTTAAAATTGAAGCATTTGTATCTAATATTGAAGATTTTAATTCATTTTTAAAAAAGAGTTTTAAATATTTAAGTAAGCATAAACATCATACTTTGATTATAGATGTAAGAGAAAATATGGGTGGTATGCCTAAATTATCCGCAATGATTTTTCAATATATAACTGAATCGTACTATAAAACAATGGCTAAAAGTACAACTAAAGTAAGCTTTCCTCTCAGAGAATATTATGGAGGTGCTCATAACGAAAGATTGAAACAATATGCTTTAAAAAGGTTCCATGCAAAAAACAGCATCGACATTGAGAAGGTATTTCACAATGAATATGGGACCTATTTTAATGAGGAGGCTTACTATAATGAAGAACCAGACAAAACACTTGAAAATAGGTTTCATGGTGACGTTTATCTATTAATTAATCGAAACTGTTATTCTGCTGCGTCTAGTTTTGCAGCCACTTTTCAATGTTATCAGATGGGGAAAACCATAGGCGAACCAACTGGAGGAACAAAAGTATTTCATGGGAACCCCATTGGCAAAAAATTAGTAAATGCTGACTTAATTATAAGAGTGGCTAGTTCTAAGGTTTACACAGCATGCTATTCAGATGGAATTGAACCTATTACGCCTGATGTTCTTTTTAAGCCTTCTATTAATGAAATTGTACATGGTGTTGATTCTCAATTAAATTATACATTGATGCTTATTAAAAAAGTACAAGCACTAAAACAAAATGAAAGTAAGTAAGAATAGATTCTTTTATTTTTGAGGCAATTAAGGTAAATATATTGTATTTTCTTGGAGGTATTTGATTTCGTAATGTTTTCCAATAGTTAAGTAACTGATCGTTCCAAATTACTCCTAATACAAAATAGATCAGCATTAGCTTGACAAATACTAGTAGGAAATTACATTTTTCTTCTTTGGCAGAAATTTCAGATAGCTAATATTTTTCTACCTACCCGCAAAAATCATTGGTATGTAATGCACTTTTCCTTCTTGACCAAGTCGAGCATTTGAATATACAATGGCCTTTTCAATATGGGGATTGTGTTCTAGTATGTAATGTAAGCTTTTGAGTGAGCCACTTTTTCCAGCTTTTACTTCTATTGGTACAATTTTTCCATTTTCTACCATCACAAAATCTATTTCTGATGATGTACCTTTATCAGTCCTTGCCCAATATTTTGGGTCCACATCTTTCTTAGCTATTAATTGCTGCATAACGAACTGTTCAGCTAAGGCACCTTGAAATGCTGCAGTCAGTTCTTTTTTTATATATAAATTAGAGTAGTCTATACCACTTTTTCTAACTAGTAGCCCAATGTCTAAATAGAATAATTTAAATTGCTTACCTGCTTTCGTTAAAGGAAGACCTGAAACGGAAACATTTGGGACAGAATGTAATATCTTTGCGGTTTTCAATACTTCTACACCTTTTTTAATAGTAGGGCTTGTAAATCCATCAGAGAGTTTTGTGTAAACGATTTGGTTTCCTAATAATTTGATGATGTTTTCGAGGATATCGTCTAGGCAATCAGAATTTACTGTTGGTTGGTATTTTTTAAAATCTTGTTCATAGGTGTAGAGTAGGTTGTTTTGGATTGACTTGACATTTTCTAAATTTTTATTCTTTTTGAAATCGGCCACGGCCTCAGGCATGCCGCCAATAATAAAATATAAATTAAGCTCTTCTTCAAAAAATTGAGCATACGATTCATCAAATTCTTCCACAGGGGCTTGAATTAATTGGGCTAATTTATCTTTTTCCATAGCTAATAAATATTCATAGAAAGTCATAGGGAACATAGCCATAATATCTACTCTTCCGACAGGAAAGGGAACATTTCTAAATTCAAAATCTAATAATGAGCCTGCTGCAATCAAATAAAGTTCAGTATAATCTTCATAGAAATACCTTAAACTAGCCAAAGCGTTAGGACAAGCTTGAATTTCATCAAAAAACACTAAATCGGTTTCAACATTTATAGCAGTATTGAGAGCAATCTCTAGTTCAAAAATTATTCGTTTTGCGTCTAAGTTCTTATCAAAAATATGGTGAATATCTTTTTGTAAATCAAAATTCACAATAATTGTTTTACCTGTGAAATGCTCAGTTCCAAAATGTTTTACAAGCCAAGATTTGCCTATCTGTCTTGCTCCATTTATTAATAGGGGTTTTCTATTTTCTTTGTTTTTCCAGCCTTTGAGCTCTTCTATCTTTGTTCTATACATTGCACTTAATTTGCGTAAATATACACACAATTTAAAATACATACCATAAAAATGTACTTATACTTTAAAATACATACCATAAAACTATACTAGTGATTTAAAATACATACCATAAAACTATACATTCATTTTAAAATACATACCTAAGCTGAAGGCAATTGGTGGTAAGCAAGAATAATGTCAATAAAAAAAGGGACCACTTAATTAGTCCCTTTTTATTCTAAAATCTAAAATCTAGTTCCTACTTCGACCGATCCTCCTTCGCTGGTATACTCGGATGAATATTTGGATTGGCTTTTAACTTAGACATTACTTCTTCAATCGCTTTTTGCAATTGTACATCTACGCCTTTTGCCAAGGATGTTGGATCTTCTTTTACCTCAATATCTGGATCAACGCCATGTCCTTCAGGGAACCAACTTCCGTCAGGATTGTACATTCTAAACGTAGGTACAGTGACTCCTCCTCCATCTATAAGGCTTGGAGCACCAGAGATGCCAATTAATCCTCCCCAAGTACGAGTACCAATCAATGGTCCTAATCCTGCTTTTCTAAAATAATCAGGAAAAGCATCTCCTCCTGATCCACTCCATCCATTGATCAACATCGCTTTTGGTCCAAAATTCCCTACATGTGGCCACTGCCATTCTTTACCATCTCTGACATTAAAATAAGCTAACGGTTTACGATTAAGCAATTCTACAAAACGATCGGGAATCTGCCCACCATTGTTAAAACGTTCGTCTATGATGAGCCCTTTCTTATCCCATTGTGCATAAAACATTCTTACCAAATCGTATTGGCCGTCTTCCACTCCTGTACTTGGCACATAGATGTACCCAATCTGACCATTTGAGGCTTCGTCCACTGTTTTACGGTTGTTTTCGATCCATTCTAAGTTTCGAAGTCTTGTCTCATCACTCAAGGTTTTTACCAATACTTTTCTGGCTTTGGATAGGTCGTTTGTTGTTCCAATTGTAAGTTCCACCGTCTCTTCAGCCATGTCTTCAAAGGCAACCCACGGGTCATTAAAGTTTTTCATAGCCATACCATTTACAGCTAATACGTATTCTCCTTCTTTTACGTTGATGCCTGGTTCTGCCAATGGTGATCTTACCTCTGTATCCCAATCACCACCTCTAACGATTCTCTTTATGTAGAACTCTCCGTCTTTTTGACCCCAATCTACACCAAGGTAACCTGTTCTTTTTCTAGCTGCATACACATCATCCCCACCATATCTATAAGTATGTGAGGCATTCATCTCTCCTATTAATTCTCCAAGTACAAAATTTACATCATATCTTGTGACGCATTCATCGATCAATTTACCATACTTTACTTTCATCGCATTCCAATCGACACCATGCATGTTTTTATCATAGAAAAAATCTCTTTCTAACCGCCAAACATCGTTGAAGATTTGTCTCCACTCTTCCTTTGGGTTAATGGAGCTTACCATGTTTGAAGTATTGATGGCCTTTTCATAGGATTGATCTGCCTCAACTTTAACGATGGCCATTTGTGGACCATTAGATGCAATTATAGATTTTCCGTCAGCGCTTAGCTCATAACCGCCACATTCAGACAATATGGTCTTCACTTCTTTTTCCTCAAGGTCAAAATAATTCAAAGAAGATTTCCCTTCTCCAACTCCAGTATTTGGTCCTTTCAAAAAGATGATTTTACCCTCGGCTGCTGCTATTCCACCAATATTTCCTCCTGGGATTGGCAAGACAACTACTCGTCGCTCCATATTGTCAAACTCTATTTTGACTTCTTTTACTTCATCACTGTCTTTTTTGTCATCCTTCTTATCGTCCTTTTTATCGTCCTTCTTTTCATCTTTCTTTTTATCGTCTTTCACTTCAGCAATTGTAATTGCCACCGTATCATTTTTTTCTGCTAAGGGGGAAACGACGTCTTTTCGCAAAGGCAATACCGCTACTTGTGTCGAGTTGGCGTAAATCCAAGCACCCTCAAAGTCGCTATAAAGTGGATTAAAAGCCCTATTGGTTGTAAAGTAAATATAGTTGCCTTCTCTATCAAACGTAGGGGATCGATCGCTAAAATACCCGGAAGTTACTTGAGTGCTTTTGTTGGATTTTGTATCGTATATCATGATGGCATCGTTGCCATTGCTTTGATTAAGCGTGTATGTTACATATTTACTATCACTTGACCAAGATGCTTTAAAACCTTGTAAACCGCCTTCAAATAATGCATTGTCGTGGTCAATTACCATGGTTTTACTAGTGGTAATATCCACCATGTTTATGTTCATAGTTTGGTCTACAAAAACCACTTTTTTGCTGTCTGGCGACCAAAAGATATTATACCTAAATCCAGGGCCGAGGTTTGTTACTGTTCTCACAACATCTGTCTTAAGGTCTCTTAAAGTAAGTTCGTATTCTCCTGTTTTATCAGTAAAATATGCAATATACCTGCCGTCAGGTGACCAAGTAGGGTATCGTTCAAATTCGCCAGATGTATGGCTGACGTTTTTTGTAAACCCATTCTCTTTTGGAAGGGTAAATATGTCACCTCTAGCTTCTACCAATGCTCGATTTCCGTCTGGAGAGATGTTGAAATAGCTAATGTTGTCTGAAACTGATTTGGTTACTGGTTTGATCGCATTAAAGTCTCCAACTGCATTAATTATTACCTCTCTAGGCTTATGGTCCATAAGGTTCATCACAAATAATTTGCCTCCTGCTTCAAAAACCAGATCATCTGGACCCATCGAGGGGAAGTGGATATCGTATTCAGTGAACATCGTAATTTGTGTATGCTCTTTCGAAGTTGTATTATACTTCCAAATGTTGAATTTCTTATTTTCATCTCTATCTGAAAGGTAATAAATATCTGATCCGTGATACATTGGGTTTTCGTCATTCGCATCACTGTTGGTGATGTTTTCAGAAGCCAAAGTCTTGAGATTCATAATGTAAATATCGGCTGCTGTTCCTCCTCTATATCGCTTCCAAGTACGATTTGATCTAGATTTTTCTGTAAAAGCAATATTATTGCCATCAGGAGAAATTGATCCATTTTCAGCTACAGCTATAGGTAGTTTTTCTGGTAGTCCTCCCTCCGCATTTACTTTGTATAGTTGATTAAATCGTTGTTTTCCGCTTTCCATCGAACTAGCAAAAAGTATGCTTTTACCATCTGCAGACCAACCTTTTATTCCTTCATACATGCCATGGCTGGTTACTCTCTGAGGTACGCCACCAAGAATTGGTAGTGTATAAATATCATTGTTTCCATCATAATTTGCTTCAAAGGCGATGGTGTTGCCATCTGGAGAAAATTTAGCATTGGTTTCTCTTCCAATTGGCGAACTTAGTCTAGAAGCTTGCCCGCCGGCTTTATCTACCAACCATAAGTCATTGCCGTATGTAAATATGATGTGTGATTTCGAAACATCTGGGTATTGGATGAGTTTGGCACTCATCTGTGCATCGATATTTGATGTCAATAGGAGTGAACATAAAAGGAAAAATAAGATTGGCTTCATTGATATTAGTTTAGTTAGTTAATAGATGTTAGATTTTAAAAGTAGTAATTTTGGTGTAAGTAGTCGTTCTTTTCTTGAGAACATTTTAGCTATTCAATGAATAACTATCAAATGACGCGAATATTTTAGAAATGTTATTTGATTTTCTATGAAAGCTTTATTTTTATAGACGATAGTGTAAACGATGAATAAAAACATCAAAAAAATAGTAAAACGATGAATAGACTCATCGAAAAATAGTTTAAACGATAAATAGACTCATCAAAATAGTTTTATGCAAAAATCCATTGGCTTTTATTATTACTTAATTAACTTTACAGCTTAGAGGTTTAGGTACTTATAATATAACTGCACACTTGACACCAAGAAAATCATACAGTGTTTACGTTGTCGAATTATCCAAAAGGATATGGACAGATAGTGCCAAATTTAGAGCAGCCAATCCTCAGTTTAATGGAGTTTTGGAGTGTTTGTATGTGGGAATGACAAGTCAAAGTCCCAAAATCAGGTTCGAAAAGCATAAAAAAGGACATCGAACCAAAACAGGCATCAAAGTATCTGCCCACTATGTGGAAAAGTATGGACTGTATCTCCGCCCTAGCTTATATGAAAATCTCAATCCAATGACAAAGGAGGAAGCCATCAAGGTGGAAGAAAAATTGGCCAACAACTTGAAACGACAACGGTACGCTGTTTGGTGGAATTAAATGGCTAATTGGCTGGTTGGTAGATTAGCTGGTTGGTTAAAGTAACAAAGATCTTTGGTTGTTGAGTTTTGACCTCTTTTGGCTCGGTGTGTTTTCATGACCACCCTTTATAGCTTTTTAGATGAAAGCTGTTTTTTCTAAAATCTAATCTATTGATATGAACAGCACTAGTAGTATTAATGCCTTGATTATAGCATTTTACTGTTTAACTTTGCAGTACTCTTTAGATACAATTTTTAAATATGCAAACTGCTGATATAATGTCAATTAACCATTAACCATTAACAATTAAGTTTTTGCTTGCCCCTGGCCTGAAGGGAGGCAAAAAGTATACAATTTACCCTTAACTATTAACAATTAACAATTAACCCTTAACTATTAACCATTAAGGTCAGATCTTCTTCGCCAAATAAACATATGTTGGGAAGTGGTCACTATACCCACCTTGATAAGTATTGCCAGAAAATGTACGAAAAGGGTAGTCTTTGTATTGACCAGTTTTCTGAATTAAAAACCTTTTATTAAAGACATTTGCTTTTAAGAAATGGTACCCTTTTTCATCATTCAATAGTCCTTCTGAGATTATTATTTGATCAAAAAGGCTCCAATTGTCTCGGTATGCATTGGACCCTTCACCTCTTCTATAAAAATCGTACATAGGATTGTAAAGTCCATGCTTTTTAGCATCTTTTTTCTTGCCAGGAGCTCTTAATCCATTTTTTATACTAATACTTGTTGGGTCGTCATTTAGATCACCCATAATGACAATTTTAGCACTAGGATCAATGGCTTGTAATGAATCTACAATCCATCTATTTAACTTTGCCATGGTAATCCTTCTTGGGGCAGATTCTACTTCACCACCTCTCCTTGAAGGCCAGTGATTTACAAGGAAGGTCATCTGCTCACCATCAAATTCTCCCTCCACGACCAATACATCTCTAGTATAAACTCTATTGCCATCCGAATAATACATTTCAGCATTGAGAGTATAAGATGTGTCAACTATAAAATGAGCAGGATTATACAAAAGTCCAACATCAATTCCTCTCTTATCTGGAGAGTCGTAATGAACAATTTGGTACTTTCTACTTGCAATAATGGGCTGTTTTACTAAGTCTTCTAATACTTTTCTATTTTCAATCTCTGATACTCCAAGCACAGAAAGTCCAGCTCCTACCATATCTATTCCGATTTGAGATATTACGTAGGCCATGTTACCTAATTTCTCTTGATATTTGTCTTCTGTCCAATGATTGCTTCCTTCAGGTAAGAACTCTTCATCATTTATCAATGTGTCATCGACAGTGTCAAAGAGGTTTTCTAAGTTATAAAAGCCTACGGTTGCAACTTTTAGTTGATCTCCTTGAGCAACTACTGCTAGAGATAAACTGATAAAGACAAGGGAGTTAATTATTTTTTGCATCAATGTAATATTAAGAACAAATGT
>JBBKVK010000233.1:0-22340 GCA_037968395.1 Saprospiraceae bacterium
CGGCGTGGGGGTTCGAGTCCCTCCACCCGCACCATTAAAATGAAAGCTGTTGCATTGCAATGGCTTTTTTTGTTTAAAAAGGCTGTAAGTTGGTTATTAAGTTAATCAAGACAGATATAGAGAAAGTAATGCACCTAAAGTGCCACTCTATTTTAATATAAGATAAAAAACATATGAGCTTCTACGAAGATTCAAAAGCACTACATAAAAAATTTCAAGGCAAGATTAGAATATCTTCCAAAATTGATGTCAGGACTACAGATGATCTTTCCTTGGTATATTCTCCAGGAGTAGCTGGTCCATCGCAAGCAATTGCGGATGATCCTAATACTGTTTGGGATTATACGATTAAAGGAAATTGTGTGGCCGTAGTAAGCGACGGCTCTGCAGTGCTAGGTTTGGGTAATATAGGACCTCTTGCAGCAATTCCAGTTATGGAAGGTAAGGCAATGTTGTTCAAAAAGTTTGCTGGAATTGACGCTTTCCCTATTTGCTTAGATACACAAGATACGGAGAAAATCATTGAAACTTGTAAGATCATTGCTCCTGTATTTGGAGGGATTAACCTAGAAGATATTTCAAGTCCAAGGTGTTTTGAGATAGAAGCAAGATTACAAGACATCGGGATTCCAGTATTTCATGATGATCAGCATGGTACTGCTATTGTTGTATTGGCGGGTTTATTAAATGCGGCCAAAGTTGTAGGTAAAAATCTCACAGAGATGAAAGTGGTCATTAATGGAGCTGGAGCAGCAGGTATCGCAATTGCTCGATTATTAAGATGTGTTGACAATCAAGGGCACGATGCATGTATTCCCGTAAGAGATATAATTATGTGTGATACTTCAGGTATTATTCACAAGGAAAGAACAGACTTAACGGATGTAAAAAAAGCACTTTTATCATATACCAACCACGATAGCCAATCAGGAACTGTATTTGATGCGATTGAAGGCGCAGATGTTTTCATAGGCGTAAGTCAAGGAGATTTGCTTCAATCTTCTCATATTAGTTCGATGGCTAAGGATGCAATTGTTTTTGCCTTAGCTAATCCACAACCAGAGATTTTACCAGAAGATGCAATAAAGGGTGGGGCAGCTGTAATTGCAACAGGTAGAAGCGATTTTGCTAATCAAGTTAATAATGTATTGGGTTTTCCTGGGATATTTAGAGGTGCACTAGATGCAAAAGCTAAAAGAATAACCCCAGCAATGAAATTGGCCGCCGTTCATGCAATTGCGAATATGATTAAGTATCCAAGACACGATATGATTATTCCACCATCTCTTAACATAAGCGTAGCTTCTGCTGTTGCTGAAGCTGTTAAAAAGGCTGCCTTAGAAGAAATGTAATTTTTGGATTTTAATTCTTTAAGACAATATTTCCTTGTACTAACTAATTTTTAAGATATTTACTTCTTAATATTTAGGATACTACATATGGATGATCAAAAGATTATTGTAAATAAGGAATTGAATATTTGGGAAGCACTTATCCCTGTTATTGCTTTAATAACCATGTTAGCCTACAATGTTTTGTTTGCTTATAATGGAGAAAACGATGATCCTCTCGGTGGTAGTAATCAGTTTGTCTTGCTACTTGGTGCAGCAGTAGCTGTTATAGTAGGCCTGTTTAATAAGGTTTCTTTTACCACAATGATCGATGAAGTGGCAGACAATATTAAATCGACAGCAGGAGCTATATTGATTTTACTGATGGTAGGTTCTTTGGCTGGTACTTGGTTGATTAGTGGGATTATTCCTTCTATGATATATTATGGATTACAGGTTTTAAACCCATCTATATTTCTACCTGCAACTATGTTTATTTGTGCCATTATTTCTATAGCAACAGGTAGTTCTTGGACTACCTCTGCTACTGTTGGAATTGCTTTGATAGGAATTGGCGGTGCAATTGGATTTCCCTTAGGTATGGTAGCTGGAGCGGTGATTTCAGGGGCTTATTTTGGGGATAAACTTTCACCAATGTCTGATACCACTAACCTTGCTCCTGCGATGGCTGGCACAGACTTATTTACTCATATTAAGTATATGACTCTTACCACAGTACCTACTTTTATCATATCATTGTTAATTTTTATTATTTTAGGACTTACCGTTGATATTCAAGGCAATGCGGATGCACCTCAATTGTTAGCGGATATTTCTAAATCATTTAATATATCTGGTTGGCTGTTTATAGTGCCAGCTATTGTAATAGGGTTGATATTTAAGAAAACAGAGCCCTTGATCGCTTTGTTCATTGGTGTATTACTCGGAGGGGTGTTTGCGTTAATTTTTCAACCTCAAATAATTGCTCAAATCTCTGATGCAGATTCTGGCACTTTCAAATCAGCTTATAAAGGTGTTATGAATGCCATAACTACCGAAACAGCAATCTCTACTGAAAATGAAAGCCTAGTAAAACTATTTAAAGCGAAGGGAATGGCGGGGATGTTAGGTACTATTTGGTTGATAATATGTGCTATGGTATTTGGTGGTGTGATGGATGCAATTGGTGCTTTGGCTAGAATAAGTCAGACACTTCTGAAGTTGGCAAAATCAACGCTTGGTCTATTTGCTGCAACTGTCGGTAGTTGTTTAGCATTAAACATTACGGCTTCGGATCAATATTTGGCAATTGTAGTGCCAGGTAAGATGTTTGCCAAAGCATATAAAGATAAAGGTCTTGCACCTGAAAACTTAAGTAGAACACTAGAGGATTCTGGTACTGTTACATCGGTATTAGTACCTTGGAATACATGTGGTGCATACCAATCTGGGACTCTAGGTGTAGATACTATTGATTATTTACCCTATGCTTTCTTTAATTTACTAAGTCCAGTGATGACCCTAATATTCGCTGCATTTAATATTAAAATCAAACAATTAGCGGGAAAACAGATAGCATAATGAGTTAAAACGTGTCTTATTTTTTACAATCCAACCCTTTTAAGTATTTATCTGGGTTTTTGGTAATATCTTTGCAGTCATAATAATCGAATGTGGTTTCTCGCTTCAGTAGCACAAATCGCTTCTATTATTCTATTTGACAATTAAAGGCAGTTAACAACATAATGAAAAAGTATTTATTCGCAATAATCCTACTTACTACTTTGGTAAGTTCAACCTCTTTCAATCCTGAAGTTGGCACTATCATAGACTCTTACAATGGTATAAATGTTTACTACAATGGTAGTAACTTTAAGAATGTAATTGGAAGAAATGTAGCAATTGATGGATACAATCTTGGTTTAAAATATCAATGTGTAGAGTTTGTTAAGCGATATTATTATAAGAGATATGGGCATAAAATGCCAAATTCTTATGGTCATGCTAAAGATTTTTATGATGAATCATTAGGTGATAAGGGATTCAACAAGCAAAGAGGTATGTGGCAATATACCAATGTCAGAGAATATGCCCCAAAAGTTGATGATCTACTAGTCTATGGTCCACACTCAGGTAACCCATATGGTCATGTAGCTATTGTCTCTAAAGTTGGAGAAGATTATGTAGAATTGGTCCATCAGAATAAAGGAAACAAGTCAAGACAAAGAATCAAACTTGTAAAATATTTAGATTATTATACAATTGCTGATTACAATATTAAAGGCTGGCTTAGATTGTAATATGACCATCCAACACCTTTCTATCTTATTTACCAGAGACCTTAATAGACTCAAATCAGAAATAAATGCTTACGAAAATGAGCAAAACTTGTGGATTGTTGTAGATGGAATAACAAATAGTGCTGGTAATCTGTGTTTACATCTTAATGGTAACCTTAAAGCATTTATAGGAGCAGAATTAGGTGATTCTGGATATGTAAGAGATAGGCCTAGAGAATTTAATGATAAGAATATTGCAAGATCTCAAATGGTGAAAAATATAGACCAAACGATCGAAGTAGTAAATCAAACATTGGCTAAATTAAATCCATCAGAATTGGCTGCCACTTATCCAAAGGAAGTGTTTGGCTCGCCCATGACAAATGAGTACTTCTTATTCCACCTTTATGGACATTTAAATTATCACCTAGGTCAAATCAACTATCACAGAAGGATAATTGAAGGATTAAATACCTTAAGTTAAGTTTTGATCCTCGAAATAATTTATGAAAACGACGATCTAATTGCCATTAATAAGCCACATGGTTTATTAGTTCATAAGTCAAAAATTGCAGCAAATGCTGATGAATTTGCGCTTCAAATCTTGCGAGACCAAATAGGCCAAAAAGTAAATCTTTGCCATAGACTAGACAGAAAAACGTCAGGAGTATTACTTTTTGCTAAAAATAAAGAAAGCAATGCTTTGATAAACATTCTGTTTACCGAAAGAAAAACCGAAAAAGTATATAAAGCAATCGTCAGAGGTTATACAGAGGATAGTGGTACGATTAATTATGCTATTGCTGAGGATGACAAACCTTTACAAGATGCGGTTACCCATTACACTTGTTTAGAACGTTTTGAGATCCCACTTCCTCATGGCCATTTTCAAACATCTCGATATAGCTTGATTGAAGTTAAGCCTGAAACAGGGAGATTTCATCAAATCAGAAAACACATGTCTCACCTTAGACATCCAATTTTAGGAGATAGACCACATGGCTGTAATAAACAAAACAGATTGTGGAAGTCGACATTTGACATGACGACAATGTTGCTCCATGCAGAGCAATTATCATTTGTACATCCAAATTATGGGCAGGTAAATCTAAGAGCTAATTGTTCGGAGGAGTTTGAAAAAGCCTTAACTATGTTGAGATCTCAGAATACAAGTTAATTCTTTACGAATTTTAGCTCACTTATCTAATCTCAAACTATTGTATCCCCAACTTTTATTAGGTATTGATAAGTATGGATATTCTATTTTAGAAAGGTACAATCCTTGTGGGAATGCTTTCGTCTTATATGCTCTTACTTGAGATTTATTGAGGTAGGATTCAAAGTCTTGTATTGTGATTGCTTTTCTCCCGATATCTATTAGACATTGGGTTAGTATTCTGATCATGCCTCTGATAAACCGATTGGCTTCAATAATGAGTTGTAGTTGTCCTTTTTCAAAATCAAATAACAACTCTGATCTAGTTACATGGCAAATGGTAGTATTGTGTTTTTCTGGATTGTTACAGAGGTATTCAAAATCATTATATTTTTGGATTAAAGTGGCCGCTTCTATCATCGAATCGACATCTAGCTTGTATTCGTCCACCAAGAGACTCTTGTTGTGCAAAAATGGATCTTTTCGGAGGTGGATAAAGAAATCGTACCGTCTTTGAGTTGCATCATATCTTGCACTAGCCTCATCATCCATCTTTAAAGCATTATAAACAGAAATTTTAGCATGTAAACCTTTATTTATTTTAAATAAAAAGCTTTCTTCATCAATATCTTCCCAAACATCAATATGAGCAAAATATTGAGAAGCATGGACACCTGCATCTGTCCTTCCACAGCCACTTACAATGATGGTTTCATCTCTTAAAACAGCAGCAATTTGTTGTTGTAAAATGTGTTGAGCGGTTTTTTCTGTCGACTTCTGCCATTGCCAACCTGAGAAAGGCATACCGTCATAAGCTAGATGTAAAAAGTACCTCATTTATTAAAACTTATAACCTAAACCAAGTGCAGCATAGCCGTAAGGAGTAGGAGAGGGGAATGCTTGAATAGTAAGGTCTTCACTAATATCAAAATCCATAAGATGCCTATCTACATAGGCGTCAAAGACATTATATAAATGAGCAAGACCCATAAAAACCCAAGCATATTCAGTTTTTTTCCTTGACTGATCTCTATAACTTTTGGCAGTTGCTTGGTTGCTAATGCCATCATTGGGGTTTGGATCAAATCCATCATTATTTACAAATTCTTGAAATTTTCGATCGTAATATTTGTATTCATACCTATTGTACAATAACCAGGATAACGCTCCACCTTCTATGGCATATGTAATAGGTAATTTCCACCATTTTTTATTATATATCTGCCCACCACCTGGTATTATTAAGCTATAAAGTGCTGCCCTGCCAGGTTTGCCACTAAAGACCTCTTTAAAAGTGTTTCTCTTTGTATATGCTGAATCTTGTAAGGTTGTATCTTGACTGACTTCTGTATTATTAACTACCTCGTTTTGAGCTTTGATTGTAAAAGCAGATATACAGTATATAGTTATATAGAGAAGCAATTTGTAATTCATTTAATAGTAACGGTATTCACTTTTGTTTTAAACTAGTTTGTAGTATAATTAGTATGAATTTAACTCACTTTTTAATATCACATCATTAATCAAGATCAGTTAATATATCATATATGCTGTTAAACTCTTTGTCATTGCTAAATTTGAAAACGAATTGCCCTTTGCCTTGATTATCTCTTTTGATCATTACTTTTGTTCCAAACACTTTACTCAAATCTTTGGTTATTTTTTCTAGTTGGATCTCATCATCTGACTTTGCTGCCACACTATTTGCCACTTTTTTAGAAGACTGCTGATCTCTAAGGTAGTTTTCTAATTGTCTTACTGACCATGCTCCATTAATGGATTGTTTGTAGGCATCCATTTGCTTCATGATATCCGAAATCCCTGCCAATGATCTAGCATGGCCCATTGAAATTTCTCCACCTTTAATCGAGTTTTGGATTTCTGGAGGTAATTTCAATAGTCTGACATAGTTAGTGATAGTACTCCTGTTTTTACCTATTCTCTCAGATAAAGACTCATGAGTCAACTCACACTCATCCATTAACCTTTGGTAAGAGATTGCTACTTCTAGAGCATTAAGGTCTGCTCTTTGTATGTTTTCGATCAAAGCCAACTCCAGCATTTCTTGATCATTTGCCAATCTGATATATGCAGGCACTTCTTTGATGCCAGCCATTTTACTAGCTCTTATCCTTCTTTCTCCACTAATCAGTTGGTATTTGTTTCCACCTAGATTTCTAACAGTTAATGGTTGAATCAACCCATGAATTTTGATTGACTTAGCTAAATCCATAAGCTCATCCTGATCAAATTCTGTTCGTGGTTGATAAGGGTTTACTTCAATAGATTCTAAGTTTATCAGAGCATAGTTAGCTGATAATTCTTTTACTAGTTCTACTTTTTCGGTAGTGTTTTGTGTGCTTTCTATATTTGATAGTAAAGCCCTTAGACCTTTTCCTAATTCTTTTTTCTTACTCATTTAATTCATTTTTAGACTATTAACAAATGCAATACCTCTATTTATGCTTTTGTTAATTTGATAGTGTCAGCATTCATTTTTAAAAACTCTTGACTAAGGTTCAAGAAGTTAATCGCTCCTTTACTTGCTGCATCATAGGTGATTATAGGCTGACCAAGACTTGGAGCTTCGCCTAATTTTGAGTTTCTATGTATGATTGTTTTAAAAATTTTATCCGAAATTATGTCTCTGACTTGCTCTACTACTAGATTAGCCATTCGCAGTCTTTTGTCGTACATTGATAACACAACACCTTCTATTTTTAAGTCCTTGTTTAAATTTTCTTTTACAAGGTTGAACGTGTCTTTAAGTTTCCCGTAGCCTTCTAAAGAGAAAAATTCACATTGTACGGGTACGATTAACGAATCCGCGGCAACTAAGGCATTTATAGTTATCAGTCCTAAAGAAGGCAAGCAATCTATGAAAATATAATCATATTGATCTTTAACTTGATCAATAAGTGCTTTCATTTTGTATTCCCGTCTTTCTTTATTTACCAATTCTATTTCAGCTCCTACTAAATGTATGGAAGAAGGTAATACGCTAAGTCCGGGTATTTCGTGTTGCAAGATGGCATCAGCAGGCGAAGCACCATCCACAAGGCAATCATAGAGGTCTGTCTCAATACTGTCTAATTGAAAGCCTAATCCAGTAGTTGCATTTGCTTGAGGATCAGAATCTATAAGTAGAATCTTTTTTTCAAGCACAGCAAGAGTGGATGCTAAATTTATAGCAGTTGTGGTTTTACCAACTCCTCCTTTTTGATTTACGATGGCAATTACTTTACCCATGTTATATTTCTATTGTTTGACCGATTTCTGGTAATGTTAACTTAATGTCTTTGGAATTAAAAGCCGCTAAGGCTTTTGTATGATCTATTTTAATATATCCAAAAGTGTCGAAATGGCAACCGATCACATTGTTGCATTCTACAAATTGAGCAGCAATACTAGCATCATCATATCCCATGGTAAAATTATCTCCGATAGGCAATATTGCTACATCTAATTTAGGACAGGTCATTGGTATCAACTTCATATCTAATGTCAAAGCGGTATCTCCGGCAAAATATAACGTTTTATCTCCACCCCAAATTACAAATCCTCCTGCATTTCCTCCTGGAGATCCATCCAACATTGTGCTACTGTGGACTGCATTCACATATTTTACTGTTCCAAAATCAAATTGCCATTTACCACCATGATTCAAAGTATGAGATTTAATACCTTTTTGTTCAGTAAACCAAGTGGCAACTTCATAATTTGAAATAATTGTAGCACCACTTTGCTTTGCAATGACTTCTGCATCAGCGACATGATCACCATGACTATGAGATAACAAAATATAATCTGGTCTTAATTGACTCAAGTCAAAATTTTTAATTAGTGGATTACCATGGATAAATGGATCAAATAACAAAACTTTGCCATTATATTTTATTTCAAAACAAGAATGACCTAAAAATTTGATAATCATATTATTATTAAAATTGTTTAAACTTTAAAATGTGTTTATGAGGTGCAAAGATAGTTTAATTTAGTAGAAAAACTCTCTATTAACCAAAACTATAAGTGTACATTCTGGTTAGTTTTATAGTAAAATTATTTATATTACCTCTTTAAAATACACTATATGATATTAGTAATTTGCGGCACAAATAGACCCAACAGTAATACATCCTTAGTAGCTAAATATACTTATGAACATATAAGATCAACAAACGAAAAGGTCGAATATTTTTCAATGGAAGATTTTGCAAGTGAATTTAAACCTGCAACTATGTACAATGGGACAGAGATGAGTCAGAAGTTACAAGACTTTCAAGACAATTACTTCATACCCGCTACTAAGCTAATTATAGTAACTCCTGAATACAATGGAAGTTTTCCCGGCATATTTAAGACATTTGTAGATGTATTGTCTGTTAGAAAAAAAGATGACTCTTTTACTGGTAAAAAAGCGGTGCTAGTTGGTGTTGCTTCAGGAAGAGCAGGTAATCTAAGAGGTATGGAGCATTTGACTGGATTGTTAAATTACCTAAAGGTACATGTATATCCTATAAAATTGCCAATATCTCTAATAGAATCCTACATTGTAGAAGGTCAAATAGATACTAAAAAGATGACACCATTACATGATCTGCTTCAAGACTTTGCTAAGTATTGACACAATAGTAAATTGTAAAGTGATATAATTGAGTTGAATAAGTAATACTAAAGTTAATCTAATAACTTATTTTTTAAGCAGAAACAGAATAAAGTTTCGTTTGAAGCATGTAAATTGGGTACTTAATTAGGCGTTACATTCATGGTGTTTCATATTCTCATTTAAATTTTGAATAAGAGTAATTTTATTCTAAATTCGCAGTTCGTTTATAAAAAAAGGTATCATGGAGAGTACATTAAGTAATGCTTTGATATTGATGGTCATTGGAATGATTAGTGTTTTTATAGTCCTTCTGGTCGTAGTGATGGGAGGTTCTATTCTGATTAATTTCATCAATAAATATTATCCAGAATCAGTTATTTCTCAAGTTAGTAATAGCAAAGACTCATTGGTTAGCCCTAAAATTATGGCTGTATTGACAGCTGCTGTTTTGCAAGCAACAGGAGGCAAGGGGCATATAGATGAAGTTCTAAAAAAATAGTAGATTAGAAATGAGAAGAAAAGAGATAAAATTAGCATTGGTTTATAGGGATATGTGGCAAGCTGCAGGTAAGTATGTACCCAGGGTTGATCAATTGGTTAGGGTAGCTGAGCCTATTGTGGCGATGGGCTGTTTTAGTAGGGTAGAGACCAATGGTGGTGGATTTGAGCAAGTCAACTTATTGTATGGAGAAAATCCAAATAATTCTGTTAGAAAGTGGACTCAACCATTTAATAATGCTGGGATTCAGACTCAAATGCTAGAACGAGGACTCAATGCTCTAAGAATGAGTCCAGTTCCATTGGACGTGAGAAAGCTAATGTTTAAGCTAAAAAAGATTCAAGGTACTGATATTTCTCGGTCGTTTGATGGACTAAATAATCCTCAAAATTTAGAAAAATCATTTCAATTTGCCAAAGAAGGTGGCATGGTTGCTCAAGGAGCTTTAAGTATTACTGTCTCGCCATTACATACTGTCGATTACTATATCGACTTAGCGGATAAATATATTGAAATAGGTGCTGAAGAGATATGTCTCAAAGACATGGCAGGTATCGGAAGACCAGCATCAATAGGTAGAATTACTAAAGGGATTAGAGAGCGACATCCTAATGTAATAATTCAATATCACGGTCATTCCACTCCAGGATTTAGTATAGTTTCTTCCTTAGAAGCGGCTAGAAATGGGGCAGATATCATTGATGTAGGTATGGAGCCCTTAAGTTGGGGAACGGGACATGCAGATTTACTATCGGTCCATGAAATGTTAAAGGATGATGGATTTTTGGTGCCGGATGTCAATATGGATGCTTATATGGAAGCCCGTAGTTTGAGTCAAGAGTTTATTGACGATTTTTTAGGCGAGTACATTGCACCGAGCAACAGGATGAGTAGTTCTTTACTAATAGCTCCAGGCTTACCTGGTGGTATGATGGGCTCGTTAATGGCTGACCTCGAAGCAAATCTTGCTTCGCTAAATAAATGGTTGGTGAAAAACCAAAAACCAGAAATGAATAGTGATCAACTGTTGTTAAAACTATTTGAAGAGGTAGAATATGCATGGCCTAAACTTGGATATCCACCATTGGTAACACCATTTTCACAATACGTTAAGAATGCATCTTTAATGAATGCCATATTAGTGATAAAAGGCAAAGAACGATGGTCAATGCTTGATGAAAATACTTGGGGAATGATAGTTGGAAATTCAGGCGAGTTGCCTGGCCCTATTCATGAAGAGATACTTCAATTAGCAAAAACACAAAATAGAGCCTTCTTTGAAGGAAATCCTCAAGATTTATATCCAGATGCACTCGACTCTTATAGAATTAAAATGAAAGAAAAGGGATGGGAAACTGGCGAGGATGATGAAGAGTTATTTGAATATGCTATGCATCCACGTCAATATGAAGAGTTTAAATCTGGAGCTGCAAAAGCTAAGTTTTTAGAAGACCTAAAAAAGAAAAAAGAAGAAATTGGAGGGTTTTCTGCTACAACAGTAACGTCAATACAACCTACACATCCAAGTGAATTGAACATTGAAGTAAATGGTGAAAATTTCTTAGTCAAGATATCATACCCAAATGGGAATAAAGCACCAAAAAGTTCTATACAACAATCAAATACCAATTTGCCATCACAAAATGGTAATTCATTAAAAACCCAAGGGGATATATTTATCGAGAGCCCTTTAGAAGGCAAATTTTTTCTTACAAAAGCTCCTGGAGAAAAAGGAATAAAAATCGGTGATAAAGTAAATGAAGGCGATACAGTAGCATACATTGAGGCGATGAAAGTCATTAATGCCATTACTGCTGACAAGTCAGGAGTTGTTTCTGAAATATTAGTCAGTCATGGAGCAGAGGTAGAAGAAGATGATCATTTAATTAAGTTAAATTAATATGGATATTCTTCAAAAACTGTTTGAAATGACAGCATTCGGTGAGTTGATTTCTAACCCACTTTCTATATTAATGTTACTACTGGCTTTCGTTTTATTATATTTAGGGATAGCTAAAAAATTTGAACCTCTGTTATTAATACCTATAGCATTTGGTGTCTTATTGGCAAATTTTCCTGGAGGAGGGATGGCAGTCATCCCTGATACCGAAATCAATCAGATAAGTCATAAGACCATTATCGAGATTGCCAAAGATCATGGCATAATGAACATGTTATACTATATGTTGATAAAGACAGGGTTGCTTCCACCACTGATTTTTATGGGAGTTGGAGCATTGACTGACTTTGGGCCCATGCTTCGAAATTTAAGGCTAGCTTTCTTTGGAGCAGCTGCTCAAATAGGAATATTTACGGTATTAATAGGGGCTACATTACTAGGGTTTAACCTAAAGGAAGCGGCTGCTCTTGGTATAATCGGTGGTGCCGATGGTCCGACAGCTATATATACGGCTATTAAATTAGCTCCCCACCTTTTAGGGCCTATTGCAATAGCTGCGTATTCTTATATGGCATTAGTTCCAGTGATCATTCCTATGGTGGTCAAGGTCATGATGAGTGAAAAAGAGATTAAGATCAACATGAAAGAGCAAGATAAACTGTATCCTCACAAGAGAGAGATCAAGAATATGAAGGCTCTTAAGATCGTTTTTCCGATAGTTTTGGGTACGGTAGTGGCATTGTTAGTCCCATCTTCAGTCCCATTGGTAGGCTTTTTGCTTTTTGGTAATTTGGTAAAAGAAGTAGGCTCCGATACTAATAGGCTTTTTACTGCAGCTTCTGAGACCATTATGAATACTGCCACAATCTTTCTTGGTTTAACTGTTGGAGCGACGATGAGTGCTGATACATTTCTAGAATCTCAAACTTTATATATTGTACTTGGTGGATTTCTAGCATTTGTGATTAGTATTGCTGGAGGTATTACAGCAGCTAAGGTCTATAACGTATTCAATAAGAAAAAGATAAATCCATTGATTGGTGCAACAGGACTAAGTGCTGTGCCAATGGCATCAAGAGTGGCTAATGATATAGCTTTAAAATATGATTCTAAAAACCATATATTACAATACGCGATGTCAAGTAATATCTCAGGGGTGATTGGAAGTGCTGTAGCTGCTGGAGTTTTGATTTCTTTCTTAAGTTGATCGAGGTGCAATTTTGAATATGAGCTATACTATCAGACCATTTGGTTTAAAAGACAAGCCAGTTTTACTTCAATTGATTAGGTTAAATACACCGAAATATTTCGATCTTAGCGAGGAAGAGGACTTTAGCAATTACTTAGATAATGAACTTGAAGATTATTTTGTTGTTCAAGAATCAAATCAGATAGTTGCTTGTGGTGGTATCAATTACCAAAATCACAATACAGCTGTCATCTCATGGGATATTGTCCACCCAGACCACCATAAAAAAGGGATAGGACAACAGTTAATTAATTTTAGAATTGAGTTGATTAAAAATCAAGGCACATTTAGTCGAGTAATTGTTAGGACTTCACAATTCACACATTTATTCTACCAAAAGATGGGCTTTAACTTAGAGTATATAACTGAGAGCTATTGGGGTAACGGTATAGATCTTTATTATATGAGTATGGACTTGAAGTAGGTTGTTATATGGACCAATTAATTAATCATATTCAAATGGGCAGCCATATTTATTATCCTTATATTTAAAAATAAATTATCTTTACATTTGACTGTGTTTGCTGATGATAAAACACTAATAAGATTTGAACAAGAGCGAGATTTATAATTCTGTTACCGATGACATCTCTGTAAGCGTAATTGCTACTTACGAGCCGTCCCATTCTAACATCGAAAGAAGTCAGTTTGCATTTAGTTATGAGATTACCATCATGAATCTTTCTAGCTTTCGGGTACAACTCTTGAGCAGAGAATGGTTCATTAGAGATCTACTAGATGGCGAACACCACGTGGCAGGAGATGGTGTCATTGGATTACAACCCATTATTGAACCAGGGGAGTCATTTATGTATAGCTCTTGGACACCTCTGTCTTCTACGATTGGCTCAATGGATGGGAATTATTTATTTATTAATCTTGATAACCAAAAGGAATTTAAAGTAGAAGTTCCTCGCTTTGAATTAATTGCTGGTTTTAAGAAAAATTGATATCGGATGACTTTTAAGGAAGTAATGGCTGAATTAGAATCTATGGGAAGTGAAAGTACTAAAAAGGTGCTAATGAACCATGGAGCTAAGGAGCCTTTTTTTGGAGTTAAGGTATCGGATCTAAAAAAGATAGTAAAGAAAGTAAAAAAAGATCACGAATTATCTTTAGCCCTTTATAATACTGATAATTCTGATGCAATGTATTTAGCTGGTCTGATAGCTGATGAAACAAAAATAACAAAAAAAGACCTTCAAAATTGGGTGGACAAGGCATATTGGTATTCTCTTTCTGAGTATGTAGTTCCTTGGATCGCTGCGGACAGTGGCCATGGGTTTGATCTTGGATTAAAATGGATAGAAAGTGAATCAGAAAATATAGCCAGTGCAGGATGGGCATCACTTAGCAATACTATTGCATTAGAAGGTGGAAAAACTACACATAAAGAACAATACAGCAATCTTTTAGATAGAGTAAAAGACCAGATACATAAGGATAAAAATAGAGTAAACTATACAATGAATGCATTCGTTATAGCCGTAGGGTCTTACCACCCAGAATTGAATGAAAAGGCCTATGAAATTGCCAAAGAAATTGGAAAAGTAACAGTCAATATGGGAGACACAGCTTGTAAAGTACCTTTGGCGTCCGAATATATTGAGAAAGTAGTAGGAATGGGTAGGCTTGGGAAAACAAAGAAAATGGCTAGATGTTAATCAAAAAAACAAAAATATTTATATTAATTGGTGTTGGCTTGATAACTATTTCTTTTTCAAGTTTTAAAACATTGGTGCATCCAGAGTGGGGCTTCTTTGGCCATAGGCAGTTGAATAAATTTGCCGTTTTTACCCTTCCAGAACCGATGCTGCCAATGTACAAAGCCAACATTAAATATATAGAAGAACATGCCGTTGACCCCGACAAAAGACGGTATGCCACTAAATATGAAGCAGTTAGACATTATATAGATGTTGATCATTGGGGAATTTACCCATTTGATAATGTCCCTCGAGAATTTGGACTAGCCATGACTAAATTTTCTGATTGGAAACTAGTAGATTTTAGTGGAGATACGATAGCTGTTGATAAACGTTATTTGTCGGATTCTATCGAGCTTTGGGTAGGAGATGAATTGCTTCTTACGGACAGCCACCAACGATTTCTTTGGTTCTATAATAAAAATCTAAAACCATGCTATTATGAAGATGATTGCATACTTAATGCCTCTGCTTTAGATGTGTATTTTAATATTACAGCATTTAATCAGAAGTATAAGGACTTAATAGTTGAAGAACACTTCTCTGAGTATGGTATTTTACCATACCATTTAGTTCAAAATCAATCTGACTTAACTTGGGCATTTAAAAATGGTGAATTTGATAAGGTATTAAGACTTTCAGCGGACTTTGGACACTATATAGGTGATGCTCATGTACCACTCCATACTACCGAAAATTATAATGGTCAAATGTCAAATCAAATTGGCATTCATGCATTTTGGGAGAGCAGAATTCCCGAACTTTTTGCCGAAACAGAATATGATTTCTTTGCAGGTAAAGCTGAATATATTGCCGATAAAACAAAGCACTATTGGGATATTGTCCTAGAAAGCCATAGTTACCTAGCAGATGTTTTAACCTTAGAAAAGAAACTAAGTGAGACCTTCCCATCTGATCAGCAATACTGCTATGATGAACGATCGGGAAATACAATCAGGATACAATGTCCAGAGTATGCAAAAGCTTATGAATCAGCCATGCTTGGGATGGTCGAAGATCGATGGACAAAGTCAATAAAAGCTATAGGAGATGCTTGGTATACTGCATGGGTAGATGCTGGACAACCCAATATAATTAATGGTAAAATTATAGTGACTCCAGAAGAGATTAAAGTCAATCCGGATATCAAAACCAGAGATCACTCAAATTAACTCAAATTAACTCAAATTCCACATTGGGATATATTAAGACATCATTATGAATAAAATATCACTTATTTTAAAAGGCATGGCAATGGGAATTGCAGAAGTTATACCTGGGGTGTCAGGTGGTACGATTGCCTTCATTTCTGGTATTTACGAGCAGTTGCTTGCCAGTATCAAGTCTTTTGGTCCAGAAGCGATAACTGCATTTAAATCTGATGGAATAAAAGGAGTTTGGACGGCAATAAACGGAAGTTTTCTATTATTCTTGATGATAGGCATGGGATTTGGTTTTCTGTCAGGAGTGATCGTGATTACTGGCTTAATTGATACTCAGCCTGAGATTTTATGGGGCTTCTTCTTTGGGCTAATTATAGCTAGCTGTGTATTAATTGGTAGCGAAATCTCTAAATGGACATGGCAAAAGATTTCAGCCTTGTTGTTAGGTGCAGCTATTGCTTGGTATATCACTGTAGCTGCCCCTGCAGAAGGCAGTCTTAATCTAATCTATGTTTATATATCAGGAGTAATTGCTATATCTGCTTTGATGTTACCCGGAGTATCGGGGAGCTTTGTACTCCTTATCATGGGTATGTACACTCTTATTATTCCTACGATTAAGAGACTAATTACAGACTTTAGCCTTACAGATTTTTGGGTAGTAGGTGTCTTTGGACTAGGCTGTCTCACTGGTTTGGCAGTTTTTAGCAGAGTTCTTACATGGTTGTTTAAATCGTACAAAGAAGTGAGCTTTGCTCTATTAACAGGGTTTATGATAGGCTCGCTTAATAAGATCTGGCCTTGGCGTAATGTCACTCAGATCCTAGATAAGGAAAGTGGTAATTTTGAATCCGTAACAGACTATTCTGCTTTTAAAGCTTTAGACAAGGAAACATACAAACTTGTAAGTGAATCTAATGTATTTCCAAGCGATTACCTTATGGGAGATCCTAAACTAATAGGTACCATTCTAGCAATAGCATTAGGTATTGGTGTCGTTTATCTGTTACATAAGTTTAATGATAAAAAAGGACTTTAATTTCATGTTTGAATAAAAATAACAAATTCTAGATTAACAGAAATTACTCACCTAATATCACTAAAATCTAAAATTTAACCTAATTTTATGCCTCAAAGTATAAGGAAATAACACAATGGAAGATACAATATTAGTACACATAGAAAGTGGAATCGCTACATTAACCATTAACAGGCCACAAGCTTTAAATGCTATAAATAGATCTGTAATGAAAGGGTTGAATGACTTTTTCACCAATCATAGAACGGATAAATCACTAATTGGGGTCATAATCACAGGGAGTGGCGAAAAAGCTTTCGTGGCTGGCGCAGATATCAAGGAGTTTGATGGACTGTCAGTAAAAGAGGGTAGTGCTATGTCAAAATTTGGCCATGACACTTATTTTTTAATAGAAAATTTCCATGTTCCTGTGATAGCAGCTGTCAATGGATTTGCACTTGGTGGTGGTTGTGAATTGGCAATGGCTTGTCATATGCGTATCGCTGGTGAAAATGCAAAATTTGGACAACCAGAAGTAAATTTAGGCCTAGTACCTGGGTACGGTGGTACTCAAAGATTAATACAATACATCGGCAAAGGCAAAGCCCTGGAGCTTTTGCTTACAGCGGATATGATTAAGGCAGATGAAGCACATCGTCTAGGTTTAGTTAACCACGTGGTTCCTTCTGGTGAAGAAATCAATAAGTCCAAAGAAATTATCCAAAAGATTGGGACAAAAGGACCTTTAGCGATAGCACAAACTATAGAAATTGTAAATACCTACTTTCATGATCATGCAGGTTTTGATAAAGAAGTAGCAGGCTTTGGGGTGACGATCGGATCTGAAGATGCTAAAGAAGGTGCTGCCGCTTTTGTCGAAAAGAGAAAAGCTATGTTTAAGCGAGGATAAACTCAAATCATATTATTTCTGCACAGTTTCCAAATAAGTTAACGAATCACGGTAATATCTCCTTGATACTGTTGCTCCTTACCTGTTAATAGCTTTACAGAGGCAAAGTAAATATAGACACCTTGTTCTACCTTGATTCCATTAAATTGTCCTCTCCAACCCATAGTTGGTTCGTTAATTGGTAGTTGTCTGCCTTCAAACACCTTATTACCCCATCGATCAAAAATCAAAAGCGATTTAATGTAAGCGATTTTATCAACATTACCATATAAAGTAAACCCATCATTAATATTATTACCATCTACTGATATGATATTTGGGATATAAATATCCACTGGTTTTTCTTTCTCTCGAATATTAGTCGTGATTTGGGACTGACAGCCATATTCATTTTCTATGGTTAAAGTATAGGATAAGGCATATCCTTCTGTAATTTCTGGATTTTCGCAATCATAACAAGTCAATCCTTCAGCAGGTAGCCAATGTAAGGAATAATCCAAATCAGAGACAACATCCACTTCAAAACTGCCTTGTATGTTGTCTGAGTCAATAATCAGTGTATCTGGCGACAATAAAGACACATCGGAGTATTCAATCAGCTCCTTAACGACTAGAGAGTCCTCAAACTCACAACCATACACATTTAAGGCTCTAAAAGTGTAATTACCGCTAACGGATACAGTATCATTTAAAACAGCAGATGTGAAATTGTTTGGCCCCTCCCACCTTATGGTGGAAATATCTAAATCTTCACTATATGCTGTAATGGTCGTTTTGTTATGTTTGCAGTCTAAATTACCATGTTCTAACAAAAATGTTGGCATGTCTGTATGAGATTCTACATTTATTGCATAATAGTTCTCACATCCATATTGGTTCTTTATTTTTAAACTATAATTTCCTCCTAACGAGGATTTAATGACTGGTGTGTTGATAGTTGAACCATCTGGCAAAATCCAAGTATGATTTATATTGGATGAGTCGGGTATAGATGTTATTTTGATTTCAGTTGTGTCACAAGTGATGTCACCACTTTTCTCTACCACACTCATAGGTAGATCAAGGAACGCTAATATTTGTATTGTGTCTGTTTTCTTACAACCATTATTACCTATTGTGGTCAAATATTGAAAGCCCGCCTCAGTTATATTAAATTCACTTTTATTAGAAATAGTAGCATTTGGTGCGATCCATTCCCATGATTGAGTATTTGCTCCCAAAGTAATTATAACAGATGACTCACGATTATCACAAGTAATGTCAGTAGTCATAATATCCACAGTGGGTTTAATAAGGTCTTCTTCAATAAATATTGATGTATCAATGTCACAACTTCCTTCTACATCGATGTACAGATTGTACACTCCACCATAAGATATTTGCGGAGCAATCAGGGTTGAGTTAAAGTTATTAGGGCCTGACCATATAATATTTTCATAGGAAGATGTAATGGTAAATGGTAAATTAATTAAAGGTTGATTACAATTAATTGTATCAACACCAAGGGAGTATATAGGAATGAACACCTTACTGATTACTTCGATAGAATCCAAAGTTTCGCAACCATTTTGGCTATTAATTGCTTGGATATGATAAATTCCTGGGGTATTGATCAGTTGCGATGGTTGGTCTTGTGATAAAGGTTGAGGTCCGCTCCAAATGATTTGATTTGCCTGAGTTATAGCAGATTGTAAATTTATTGTTTTAGCATCGCAGTCTATCGTGTCTGGTTTACTAATAGAAATTGTTGGGGCTATCGTATCCTGAACCACTATAAGTGTATCCTTTGAGACACAACCAGTTTCTGATTTGCTATCTAAATAGTAAACTCCAGGATATTCAACCGAATAGTTTAAATCATTACTAACGATATTATTTTGATATGTCCATTCATAAGTCATATTAGGTTGGTCAAAAGTCACTTTGGGTGAGAACGATAAAATGGTACAATCTAAAGTGTCTGTTTCAATATTAACTCTAGGGCTATTGCCTAATTTTGTCACATAAAACACTGTCTCTGTCCTACAGTGATTGGTTGTATCAAGTGTATTTAGCATATATAATCCCTCATCCTTAAGAATAGGGAGTCCCTGAGAATTGAAATCCAAACTTTGTGTCCACGATTGTATCCAGGTAGAATCAGACTTATATTCATCCATTACTATCTGATTAACATTACAAGGAATGATCTTGTCTGAAATAATCACATCTGGCTTAATAGTGTCTTGAGTGATAGTAACGGTTGCTTTAGATTGGCAGCCTTTATCATTAGTAACAATGACTAGATATTCACCACCTTGGCTGATTGTCGGATTTCGCTCATTACTTAAAAAGTTGCCCTTTAACGTCCATAAGTAAGTAACCGATTGGGTATCTTGTTTAATCTGAATTTCAAAGTTCTTTTTTTGGCAATCCAGATTTTCTGGAATAATCTCTATTCTAGGCCTATCATCAGATAAGGACACATTACTTGTATCAATGGCAATACATCCATTTTTATTATTTTTAATAGTTAATTGATAAGTTCCAGGTTCGATTATGTCTTGAGTCTTTTGATTGCCAATTATACTATCTGATATTGACCATGTAAAAAGTAAATCACCCTTAGGAGTTGACAATGATGCGTCCAGAAAATTTATATTATTAAAAGTGTCACATGATAAAACAACATCGTTTAAACCAATAATTTGGGGAGAAATTGTATCTATAAAAATTGTCTTTGCATCATTGTAATAGCACTTTTTACCTTTATATTCCAAGGTAATATCTAAATTATATATACCAGCTTGAGTTACCAACCAAGTAGAATCAGTGCTTTCATCGCCATTGGATGACCAATTGTACGTAACTTCATAATCAGTTACATTAGTATTGAGATTTGATGTCAGTAAAATAGAGTCCGTATTACAATCTAACACAGTACCAGAAGCAAAGAGCTCAATTGTACTTTTTATTACTTCAAGTGTTACAATGACTAAGCTATCGCATCCCAAAAATGATTGTAGGTATATAGAGTATTCACCTGGTTCAAATAAAAAATTTCCTCCTATGTAATATTGTTCACCTTCACAAATAGTTGCATCTATAAAGACTGGGTCAGGGATTGTATTTACGATTAAGTTAGTATTGATTTGATGTAAACAATTTCCAGACCCACCATTAAAATCAACGTAAAAGCCTGTCTCACTATACCCATTGAAGGATTCACCTTCACAAATGGTTACTTCTTGATATTCTTGGGAGCCTAATTCATAATTTTCAATACTAGGACAAATGCTTTGGTTGTTATTAGAACCTCCTGTGGATGCGGTGTATCCCCACCAAGCTGTGTTCGAGCCTCCAAAAAGATTATTTATAAAATCATAAGAACCACTTAATACCAAAACACCATCAAAATAAAGCTCATAACCAGTACTTCCATCCCAAACAAAAGTTATTATATGATCTGCTCCATCTTCAATATTAGGTAGACTAATTGGACCATTTATCGAGTTGGCATGATTCATATCTCCATTGATATTAAATGCACAATGATCAGCGAAAGGGTCGTTAAAATTTCCATTTTGCCACGTGTCAAATTCAAATATGGCAGAGTTAGGCATGCCTTCTGCACCAATACCACCACCTGATGCACCGCAATAGTCTGGTCCATTAGATTGATAGATTAAACAAATACCATCTGCCCCAGTTGCATCATTTGTTCCGAAGTTTGCGGTCATAGTATGAATAAAGGGCTGGGTGAAATCAATTGGAATTTCAAACCAAGCACAGCCATGTTGTCCATTAGTTGAACTCGTTAATTGGATGCAATCTCCTTGCTGAGTGGCATCAGAATGTAAGAGAAATTTTGGTGTCGATGCAGTTGTTTCGCTTAGGAATAATAAAAAGCTGCCATCTCCAGATCCGTTTTCTGCCCATATTCTAATAAAATATTCACTCCCAGGCATCAGATTGTTTAATACAGCAGATGGACTTATGTCACCGTTACAATTATTATCTAAAATGTTATATAATAACTTTGGATTACCACAAGGACCTTCATAAATAGCTATTGCAGGATTTGTCATACCTCCTTCCTTAATAATTAAGTTGGCGATCCCAGATGTAGGCATTATAAAAGAAAACCAGATATCTGAGCCACTGTAACCACCGTAAGGTGGAGCGGTAATACCCGAATCTGTATTTCCAGCATTGGAGTATTGATCAAAAGTGCTTGTTGATGGATCGAGAATAGTAGAGGAACAAGGGTCGTTTCCACCTAATAAGTATCCTAAGTTACTTAATAAAAAGTAACAGATAAAGGGTAAAATAAAGTTTTTTACTTTAGGCAAGACAGTAGGTTATCTATTATACATTCAATATTATACGATAATTTGTACTGTAAATTTACATAATTTAATATAAAAAATAGCAAATTTGGCATGAAAAATCACAAGAAAAGTTAACTATTGGTGTTAATAAAAAGAGTGCATAAATGCCTCAAATAAATATTAATTTTAAATAAATGATTATTTGGCTAAAAA
>JBBKVK010000234.1:0-3986 GCA_037968395.1 Saprospiraceae bacterium
GCCAGAAGTTTATAAAAAAGTAGGGTTGAAGAATGGGGAGTATTTAGTAATGACCTTACACCGTCCTTCCAATGTAGATGCGATGGAAAGCTTAAGGTCGTTATTAGAAATTATCAATAAGAAAAGCAATAATAAAAAAGTCATATTTCCAATGCACCCTAGGACCAAGAAGATGTATGACCAACTGGGTATGTCTTTTGATAACCTTGTAATTGTAGAGCCAATGTCCTATTTGGAGTTTATATTTATGATAAAAAATTCATTAGGTGTAATAACTGACTCAGGGGGCATTACAGAAGAGACAACAGTGCTAGGTATTCCATGCATGACTTTAAGAAACTCAACCGAAAGGCCAGAAACAGTTACAATGGGAACGAATGAAATGGTTGGCACAAATCCTGAAAACATACAACCCTATTTAGAAAAACTACTAAGTGGTAATTGGAAAAAAGGAAGTATTCCTGAGTTGTGGGATGGTAAGACAGCAGATCGGATTGTCCAAATTATCACTAAATTATAGCATGATTTCTGTAAGGTAATTATTAATAATTTCCCTTTGAATGAGTCAATGAAAATAGCTGGTTATGATGTTTTATCCTGTTTTTATATTTTTTCTGGTAAACGGAGATAAATGTTAGATGCTCTTTATAAAACGAATCAATCGTGGAAAGACTTTCCTCTTTTTGTACAAAAACTAATAGACACTATTGACTCAAATGGAACTATTGTGGAAGTAGGAGCTGGAGCCAACCCGTCTTTAAGCAAAGAGCAAGTAGGAGAAAGAAAGTATATTCTAATAGATGTTAGTCAATCGGAGTTAAATAAATCAGAGGGAGATTATTTTAATACCATGTGTATTGACGTTTCAAAAGGGGTTCCAGAGATTAAAGCTGATTTAGTAATTTCTAGAATGTTGTTAGAACACATTCCAAACCCAAAAGAGTTTCATCGAGGAGTCCACAAATTACTAAAAAACAAAGGTAAAGCAATTCACTTTTATGCAACTTTGTACAGCCCTGCAAGTATTATAAATCTATTTTTGCCGGAATCAATTAGTAAACCTTTACTCTATAAAATTCAAAATAGAAAATGGGAAAAAGAGGGTAAGTTTCCTGCTTTTTATAGATGGACATTAGGACCGACAAAAAAACAAATAAATAGATTAGAGAATTGTGGATTCAAATTCCTTGAATTTAATGGATATATAGGGCAAGGGTATTTTTATGGCATTTCGATTTTAGGTGTGATTGAAAAGTTATGGAATAAATTAATTTGGAAAATAAGAAGCCCTTATTTATGTTCAAATGCAATAATGATACTTCAAAAAAAAACAGTAAATCATAATTAAGTTATTCTGACCTTGGTCATTTCAAAAAACATACAAGAATTCATTGAAAGCATTTGCGAAAGCAATATAGTAATTGATGTACGATCCCCTTCAGAATACACCCATGCCCACATACCAAATGCTATTAATATTCCCTTATTTTCAGATGAGGAGAGAGCAGTAGTTGGGACGGCATATAAACATGAGAGTAGAGAGGAGGCAATTAAATTGGGCTTAGATTATTTTGGTCCAAAAATGAGGGCTATGGTCGAAGAAGTGGAAAAAAGCGTCGAAGACTTCGATAAAAACCATAAAGTTTCAAATGTCAAATCAAAAACAGTAATGGTTTATTGTTGGAGAGGAGGCATGAGGAGTGGAGCCGTTTCTTGGTTGCTAGGCCTATATGGTTATGAAGTAATAAAACTTGAAGGAGGATATAAGGTGTTTAGAAACTGGGCACTGGATCAATTTAAAAGGACTTATAATCTTAAAGTTTTAGGGGGATATACAGGAGCTGGAAAAACGGTCCATCTGCACAATATGGAGACAAAAGGTGAAATTGTCATTGACCTTGAAGGTCTAGCCTCTCATAAAGGGTCTTCTTTTGGACACATTGGATTACCAGATCAGCCTTCCCAAGAGATGTTTGAAAATATGCTTGCTTTACAACTATATCATCTTAGAAATGAGATGATATGGGTCGAAGACGAAAGCCAAAGAATTGGGGAAGTAAGAATCCCAAAAGGGATATATGACCAAATGACGGAGGCGCCTATCCTGTTTTTAGAGGTTTCACAAGAGCAAAGAGTAGATAACATTATCCAAGAATACGGTAGTTTGCCAAAACAGAAACTGAAAGAAGGAATTCTAAGAATTCAAAAAAGACTTGGAGGCTTGGAGACTAAGAATGCAATTGAGCATCTGGAAAAGGATGATTTTAAGTCTTGTTTCACCATATTAATTAGGTATTATGACAAGTGGTATGATAAAGCAATGCAGAAAAAACTAGCACTTAAGGCTCAATAAAAGATGATAATAAAAGAAGATATGACTCCAATCAAACTAACACAATATTCGCATGGAGCAGGTTGTGGGTGTAAGATTGCTCCCAATATATTGGATCAAATACTTAAGACCAATTATCAGCAGCCAGACGACAAAAATTTGCTAGTTGGAAATAGTACAAAAGATGATGCAGCGGTTTATGATATGGGTAATGGCACAGCAATCATTTCTACCACCGATTTTTTTATGCCAATTGTAGATGATCCTTATAATTTTGGCAGGATTGCTTCTTCCAATGCAATAAGCGATGTTTATGCCATGGGTGGAACACCTTTGATGGCGATAGCAATATTAGGTTGGCCAATAGACAAACTATCTCCTGAAATAGCTCGAAGGGTCACAGAAGGAAGCCGAAGTATCTGTTTTGAGGCAGGAATACCATTGGCTGGCGGACATAGTATTGATGCACCTGAGCCAATCTTTGGTCTTGCTGTAAGTGGTCAAGTAAAAGTTGATCAAATAAAGTATAATAATAATGCTCAAATAGGTGATAGTCTTTTCCTTACAAAACCGCTGGGAGTTGGGATATTAACCACAGCTGAAAAGAAAGGACTCCTAAAACCTGAACATGAAATGAATGCAGCAAACCAAATGATGAAGCTAAATAAAATTGGCATAGAACTTGGTAAAATTGCTGGAGTAAATGCCATGACAGATGTCACAGGGTTCGGATTGTTGGGGCATTTAATGGAGATGTGTGAGGGCAGCAAAGTAAATGCATCATTGGAGTTTAATGCTGTACCCAAAATGAATGCTATAGAAGAATATATAAATTTAAATTCAATACCAGGAGGAACCGTTAGAAACATGAAAGCATATGGGCATAAAATCAGCTTCTCTACAAAGCTTGACTTTAAACTTGTATCCACAATATTAGCAGATCCGCAAACTAGTGGAGGTTTATTGATTTCTGTAAGTAAAAATGCAATAGAAGAGGTCATTGAACTGTTTAGAATTTCTAACCTTTTGGACCATATAGAACCGATCGGGCAGATAACGGGAAAGAACACTAATTCTTTAACTAGAATATCTGTTGTATGATAAAGTTTTTGGTTAGTGGCTTGTTAAAGTAAAGAGATGTTCTTCCTAGTTCTAATTTAACAAACACCTTTATTTAAAACTTTGTGCCTAAAACCAAGTACTATAGCATATAATATAGCACACTATGAGAACAACTTTAGAATTACCAGATAATTTATTAAAGGAAGCTATGGAAATATTAATGACCAAAACAAAAAGGGATACGATCAAACAAGCATTAGAGGAAATAATAAGAACCCATAAAAGAAAAAAGCTAATTACATACAAGGTAAGATTGACCTTGATATTGACTTAGACGCCTTAAGGGATTAAGACAGCTATTCCGAGTACAACAAACCCCTAATTACCTCTAACTAAACCCTAATTACTAAAATCTACTTACTAATATGATCCCACTATCAATACCCAACATATCAGGTAATGAATGGAAATACGTCAAAGACTGTCTAGATACTGGCTGGATATCTTCTGTCGGTAGTTATGTCACCCAATTTGAAAATATGGTGGCAGAATTTGCAGGTGCTAAGTTTGGGGTGGCTGCAATGAACGGTTC
>JBBKVK010000235.1:0-12962 GCA_037968395.1 Saprospiraceae bacterium
TTTCTAGCGTGTTCCATAAAATAGGACTCAAAACGTTTTAACATAGGGTGCATTTTTTCTAAGTATAAAACATAATAAATCTTAACATTTTAGAATAAAAACTTGAAATCCCTCTAAAAAATAGAAGGATTTCAATTACATCATGTTTTTTATCTTGCTTTGATCAAACTCTCAAAACTTTGATAGTTTGATTAATTACTCCTCTTCTGATGATGCTTTAATAGGTGCAGGGATTTCGTCGCCTTCTACCCATTCGGTTTCATCTAAGTCAATGATTGGATTACCCTCATCATCATATAAAATATCATCTTCATCTTCTGGATCATAAATAACAGCTACATCAGCTATACTATCTTTTTTATCCAATTTGATAACCCTAACACCTTGAGTAGCTCTACCACTAGCTCTAACTGCATCGACTGACATTCTAATCATGATACCATCTACTGTAGATATCAAAAGATCATCTTCTTCTCTTACTGCTTTGATGGCAACAATCTTACCTGTCTTTTCTGTAATTTGTAAGGTCTTAACACCTTTACCATTACGCTTAGTAACTCTGTAAGAGTCTATTGCTGTACGTTTACCATTACCTTTTTCAGAGATGACAAATATAGTTGTTGTAGGATCTTCAGGATCAACCGTAACCATTCCGATTATCTGGTCATCTGCTTCTATTCTCATTCCTCCAACACCTGCAGCACCTCTTCCCATCTGACGAACATCCTTTTCGTTAAACCTGATTGCTCTACCGTTTCTATTTGCTAATACAATCTCGTTGTTACCATTTGTCATTTTGACCTCTAGTAATTGGTCACCTTCATTGATAGTGATGGCGTTGATACCATTTACCCTTGGTCTAGAGAATGCTTCAACTATGGTCTTTTTAACCATACCTCTCCTAGTACAGAATATAAGGTTGTGACTGTTAATAAAGTCTGCATCTGTAAGGTCTTCAATTAATATATAAGCTCTCACTTTATCATCAGATGGTAGCATTACAATATTTTGCATTGCCTTACCCATAGATGTTTTATTTGCTTCTGGAATCTCAAATACTCTTAACCAGAAACATCTGCCTTGTTCTGTGAACAACAACATATAGTTATGACTATGAGCGGTTACAAGATGTTCTACAAAATCCTTGTCTCTGGTCTTTGCACCTTTGGAGCCTCTTCCTCCTCTATTTTGTTGTTTATATTCGTTGATCTTAGTCCGCTTGATATATCCAGCATGAGATATAGTTACTACCACTTGATCATTAGGTATTAGATCTTCAATACTAATTTCATCATCTGAATAGTTGATATCTGTACGTCTTTCATCGCCGTACTTATCTTTCATTTCATCTAATTCAGTTTTTACTATATCTCTCTGTAATTCTTCACTTGCAATGATGGCTTTATAGTTCTCAATTGAAGCCATTAATTCATCATACTCTTTTTGAATCTTGTCAACTTCAAGGCTAACTAACCTAGCCAATCTCATATCCAAGATAGCTTTCGCTTGAATATCAGATAATTCGAATGTAGAAATTAATTTCTCTTTAGCCTCTTCTGTCGTCGATGAAGATCTGATAATTCTAATTACTTCATCAATGTTTTCGAGAGCTATAAGTAATCCGAGTAATATATGAGCTCTTTCTTCAGCTTTCTTTAATTCATACTTGGTACGTCTTACGACTACTTCAATCCTAAATTTAATAAACTCTTCAATTAATTGCTTTAGGTTAAGTAGCCTTGGACGACCATTAACCAAACAAATATTGTTTACCCCATAAGAAGATTGAAGTGCTGTGTATTTATACAACTTACTAAGAATGACTGAAGCCATTCCATCTCTCTTAACTTCTACTACAACCCTTAGACCATTCCTATCAGATTCATCTCTAATGTCGCTGATACCAGATATTCTACCATTGGTCATTAGTTCTGCAATCTTCTCTACAAGAGTAGCTTTATTAACTTGGTAGGGAATCTCATTGATTATGATGGTTTCTTTACCGTTATGAGCTTGTTCTATAGTAGCCTTACCTCTTACCACTACTCTACCTCTACCAGTTTCGAAAGCCTCCTTAACTCCATTGATACCAAAAATTGTACCTCCAGTTGGGAAATCAGGTGCTTTGATATGCGTAGTTAGTTCGTCAATCGTGATTTCTGGATTATCTATCGTTGCTTTGATACCATCTATGACTTCCGATAGGTTGTGAGGCAACATATTTGTCGCCATACCTACTGCAATACCTGATGCTCCATTGATCAGAAGATTTGGAATTTTTGTAGGAAGTACTGTTGGTTCTTCTAAGGTATCATCAAAATTGAGGGCAAAGTCTACCGTGTCCTTATCAAGATCTGCTAATATTTCTTCTGCGATCTTTTGGAGTTTTGCCTCGGTATATCTCATCGCCGCTGGACTATCACCATCCATCGACCCGAAGTTACCTTGACCATTTACAAGCATATATCGTAGTGACCAAGGCTGTGCCATTCTCACCATAGAGTCATAAACTGATGAATCTCCATGAGGGTGATACTTACCTAATACCTCTCCTACTATCCTTGCTGATTTCTTATGAGATTTATTGGCTGCCAGTCCTAATTCTGACATTCCGTATAACACTCTCCTGTGTACTGGCTTTAAACCGTCTCTAACATCAGGTAGTGCTCTTGAAACAATTACAGACATAGAATAATCTATGTATGCTGTTTTCATTTCATCTTCAATATTAATTGGAATAATCCTCTGATTACCTGCCATTTATATATTTTTATTGCTAAATATTAAATTCATGCAAATGTACAAAAATAATATGCTATAAAGTAGAAAATATATGAGTAATTTATATATAAAATATTGATAAATTTTTCCTACACAATGTATTATATATCAGACATTTACGCATTTTAATTATTCAATAAATAACATCTTGATTATAGAAATGCTATTTTGAAAAACCATCTTACAAATTATAATATTTGGATGCTTTTCATTTTTGTAGTTTGAATGGTAATAATATCGATATTCATCTATTGCAAAACCAAAATGGTTTAAACCTTTAATTCCATTTATCCTATATGATAAAAGTATGTAATTACCAATAAAACTAGAATCCAACGAATAAACAAGGGGTTAAATGCCTTGTAAATTTATGCGAAGTCAATAAACAAAGAATGCAAATATTTAGAACTTGTGACAGTGCTAAACTTTAGTAAACTAATTAATTTGATATTTGAATTTTGTCTAACGAGCTGCGATGTACATCACTTCCTTAACTGCTTTGATTATTTTGGTAGGGTTTGGTAAAAACTCCTCTACAAAGGTAGGAGCATAACCTAAAGAAGTATCTGCACTATTTACTCTTACTACAGGTGCATCAAGGTAATCAAAGGCATATCGTTGCATTTCATATGCTATCTCTGCACTTACACCTGCAAATGGCCATGATTCATCCACTACAACCATTCTGTTGGTCTTCTTAAGTGACTTTACAAGCGTATGGTGATCCAAGGGTCTAATTGTTCTTAGATCGATAACTTCTGCTGAAATACCTTCTTTAGCCAATTCATCTGCTGCTATTTTACACTCCTCAACCATTTTATTATAAGAAACTATAGTAACATCTGTACCTTCTCTTCTTATTGCTGCTTTCCCTATTTCCACAACATAATCACCATCAGGAACTTCACCTTTTAGACCATATAGTTGTTCTGATTCAAATACACAAACGGGATCTTCATCTCTTATTGCTGCTTTCAATAATCCTTTTGCATCTGCTGGATCTATACAAGAAATTACTTTCAGTCCTGGTACATTTGCCATCCAACTTTCAAATGTCTGTGAATGTTGTTGAGCCAATTGACCTGCCGCTCCTGATGGGCCTCTAAATACGATTGGGCATCCAAACTGACCTCCAGATTGTGTTAACGTCTTAGCTGCATTATTTACGATTTGATCGAATGCCAACACTGCAAAATTCCATGTCATAAATTCTATAATGGGTCTCAAACCATTCATTGCTGCTCCTACTCCAATACCTGCAAAGCCCAATTCTGCAATTGGTGTATCAATCACTCTTCTTGGGCCAAATTCATCTAACATACCTTTACTTACCTTATAAGCTCCATTGTATTGAGCTACTTCCTCCCCCATTAAGAAGACATTTTCATCTCTTCTCATCTCCTCAATCATTGCTTCATTCAATGCATCTCTAAGTGTAAGTATTCTTGACATTCTATATATTTTATGTTAGCGACCGCAAAAGTAATTATTAAACAGTAAATATCCAAGTAGGTTGCGGTCAGAAACTGAGATAAATGCCTCATTATTTCTTAGGGTCTAAATTTTTTCTAGTTAATTTACCATATTGCTCTACCATAGCACTTCGTTGGACAGAACTCATTTCATCATAGAATGGGGCAAATTCCTTGGGAAAAGTATAGATAAACTCTTCTAATGTTTCCTTTTTGGTGTTAGTATCAAATATATAAACAGTATCTATCAATATAGTTTTTTCACCGGATAACACCATAGTTGCTAAGTAGCTATTTGCAAGTCTTTCGCTTTTTACTACTTTTATATTCTCACTGTTCGTCTCATAATCAAAGATAATTATTGTGTCAACTAGGAGAATATTACCAGGAATAGTGTCACTAGTGTCTGAATTTTCCGATATATAAACAGGATATGTTTTAAATGTAAATGCTGAAAATAAGCCTAAAAAAGTAGGTATCATTAATAAGTAAACTGATTTTCTGATTGATGATTGATTAACTAACATAGTGAGTCTGTTTTTAATTGATGAGTTAAATTGATTTGATATTGACAGTGGGTAAATAGATTGTTTTGCTTGAGCCAATAAGACCTCAGCATAATTGCTGTTGGATAATTGAAGCTGTTTTATTGCAAAGTCATCGGCTTGATACTCGTGATTTTCTATAATTAATTTTCGATAAAAATAAATACATGGATTGTACCAGTTAAAGATTGTAATTAAAGCAACAACCATCCTGTCTATTGAATGTAAATATGTAGCATGACCTTTTTCATGCATTGCAACTATTGGGTCTTGTTCACTGAGAAAAATATTATAAAAGAAACTACTCGAAGCAAAATCTCCTATAAAAAGGGTGAAGTCGCCGTCCTTAATTCTAGATCCTTTTCGAGCTGAAACAACAATACTTATCAAATTTTTCAAAAAAAGAAACCCCATAACAATAACCCCTATCCAATAGATATATACTAGTAGCGTATCAATTGAAAAGGTCTCTATAACTTCTGTGGAAGCTAAATTCGATTTAGAAGTTTGAGTGTTGTTAAGGATTAATACTTCTTTTGGGATCACATTAAAGGAAATGAAGGGCAAAACAACGCTGATAATAAGGCTTGACAAAAGCACAAGCCTATTGTATACATAACGGTGACTATTTCTGTATAAAAACATATAAACTAAGAGGAGTATTGTACCTGAGACCAATTGTGTAATAATTATAGATTTTATCATTTCTCCAAATCTTTTAATTTTTGAACTAAAGATTCCAACTCTTCAATATTTACATTTTCCTCTTTCATAAAGTATGACAATAATCCAACATTTGACTTAGCGAGAACATCCCTATATAACTTATTGAATAGTGATCTACCATATTCATCTCGTTTTAAAATTGGGAAATATTCATGTGATTTTCCATATTTTAAAAATCCTATATGTCCATCTTTTTCTAACTTACGGATGGCAGACAATACAGTATTGTAAGGTATATCCTCCAAAGCCATATGTACCATAATCACTTTTGGAAATGCTCTTTTAAAATCCCAAAGAGTATCCATAATCTGTTCTTCTAATTTTGACAATCTAATCATAATGCAAGTTTACAACGACATTTTAGTTATAACAACTATTTTATCGTTTTATTGTACCTAAAGTCAAAATATTCTAATAATAAATACAAACCAAAACTAACAACAAATAACTGAGCAGAATCAAAATCATTTTTCTCCCCTATTTTTAAAATAAATAGTAACTTTGTACCTTATAAAGAATTACAATACAAAATAAATGACGGATTTCATTATCAAAAGGGCTTCTAACGCCAAGAATGACATATTAAGTGGACTAACAGTGGCCCTAGCCTTAGTACCGGAAGCAGTAGCTTTTGCATTTGTGGCAGGAGTAGATCCATTGGTAGGGCTTTATGCAGCTTTTATGATTGGTTTAATTACTGCTGTATTTGGTGGGAGACCAGGTATGATAAGTGGAGCCACAGGTGCATTAGCAGTAGTAATGGTAAGCCTAGTAGCTGATGGTAACTCGATGGGAGCTCCTGAGGAAAACTTAGGTTTATATTACTTATTTGCTACTGTCATTTTGATGGGTATGATTCAAATCTTAGCTGGAGCATTCAAACTTGGTAAGTTTGTAAGGTTGATACCACACTCTGTGATGATGGGATTTGTAAATGGATTAGCCATTGTCATTTTTCTATCTCAATTAGGCATGTTTAAAGAAACCATTGGTGGAGAAAAAGTATGGATGCAGGGCATGGATTTAACACTAATGGTAGGATTGGTAGGATTGACTATGTTGATCATGTGGGGACTTCCTAAAATATATGCAAAACTTCCAGAAGCTCTAATTGCCATACTAGTTGTATCAGGTATAGCTATTATTGGTAATCTAGACGTTGCCACAGTAGGTTCATTTATCAGAGACGGAGGTGGAGAAGGGTTGAAAGGTGGTTTACCAACCTTCCAAACTGAATTATTTAGCAAAGTACCTTTTAATTTAGAGACATTGAAGTTCATCTTTCCCTATGCAATAATACTTGCAGCTATTGGTTTGATAGAATCTCTAATGACACTAAACCTTGTGGATGAGCTTACAGAAACAAGGGGAAATCCTAATAGAGAATGTGTAGCTCAAGGTGGAGCTAATATCGTAACAGGTCTCTTCGGAGGTATGGGTGGATGTGCTATGATTGGTCAGTCTATTATTAACATTAAAGGAGGTGGACGAACAAGACTATCAGGTATAGTAGCAGCTCTAACCTTACTAGCTTTTATATTATTCGCTAGTGGATTGATTGAGCAAGTACCGATCGCTGCATTGGTAGGTGTCATGTTTATGGTAGTAGTGGGTACATTTGCTTGGAGTAGCTTTAGAATCTTAAATAAAATACCGATGAGTGATGCTATAGTCTTAATTGCTGTCTCTTCATTGACTGTATTTTTTGATTTAGCATTAGCTGTGATTGCTGGGGTTATCATTTCGGCATTGGTATTCTCTTGGGAGAATGCTAAAAAGATTAGAGCTAGAAAATCGTATAAAGAAGATGGCACCAAAGTATATGAAATCTGGGGACCACTGTTTTTTGGTAGTGTACAAACTTTCAATAGTAAATTTGATGTAAAAGGAGATCCTGACAATGTTGAAATAGACTTTATGGAGTCAAGAGTAAGCGACCACTCAGCACTTGAAGCTCTATTTAGCTTAGTAGAAAAATACAAGGATGCTGGCAAAACAGTCCACATCAAACATCTAAGCGAAGAGTGTCAAGAGCTGATGATAAAAGCCTCTCCTATATTAGCAGATGTCATAGAGAAAAGTATTGACGACCCTAGATATCATGTTATGGCTGAAGCCTTGAAGTAAGATTTACGTTTGGTTTACATTATTATAATAAAAATCTAACTACCTGTTAATAGTTGTGTAAGAGTGCTTTTAAATAATGGCATGTTTAATTTATTGTAGAATTTAGTGATGTAATAATTAGATGCTGGGGACAAAAAGGAGCCCTAATTCTAATTTTTTTTCAAAACTAAAAACGTTTACAATGAGATTAAAACTATTATTTTTAGAAGTTTTATTTGCTTTCACATTTCAAGCTTTCGCACAATCAAATACCTTAATTGTTAATCCGACGATTTATTTACCTAAAGACAGTATAGAGACTAAGGTACTAATTTCTGCAATAAATAAATTCTTGTTTGCAGCAGATAAACCAAATGAAGAAAACCAAATGCTTCTAGAAGAACAAAAACTAGAAACATTTATTCTTCTTGATGAATTTAAAGGAATTACAAAAAGTGAAAAATACCAAGATGACTATTTCTACAAGCCTTACTTAACCAATATTGTTGCTCTCAATGCTAATGAATATAGGGTTCAGGTGTCGTACATTGGCATTCAAGACCAAAATCCTTTACTCAGAGCTAGTTTTGAATTCATAGCATATAGAATAAATGATGTATTTCTTTTTTCTTCTCCACTAATTGAAAACACCAAACATTGGAGCACAGAAAAAAGGAAAAATTATACCTTCCATTATCAAGGTAATATTAACAAAGAAAATGTAAACAGTTTTGAATCCCTTGCAAACACATTTGACAAAAAATTAAAATCATCGAATAAACAAACTGAATTTTATTGTTTAGATAACTTGTTAGACCTTCAGAAATTAACAGGAGTAAATTACAAGATGGATTATAACGGTAGAACTGAAAGTGTTTGGTCTACACAACGAAACAATAAAAGCATTATATTACTAGGGAACCGAAATGCTAATTTTGACATAATGGATCCTCATGATTTATGGCACGACAGATTAAGCCTAGTAATCCCAAGAGGTAAAGTTAGCAAATCTGTCGATGAAGGCATAGCCTATATTTATGCGGGAAGTTGGGGCTTAACATGGAAAGAAATCTTTAAAGAATTTATCATCCAAGTTGCTAGTGATAAAAGCACAAACTGGATGGATGCAAAAGAAGAAAGGATTAATTTTAAAACGAATGGTTTCAATAATTCAGCTGATTATATTGTGAATGCATTAATAGTCCAGAAAATTGAAACAGAAAAAGGGTTTGATGAAGTTTGGCAATTGCTAAATGTAGGACCATTTGAAATAGGCAATGAAAAATACTATGCTATGCTAGAAAAACTGACAGGAATAACAAAAGAAAATTATAATGAAGCCGTTTGGAAACTGATTGAAAAGGAAAAATCTTCTTTGACAATAAATTAGTCTGTTCAGGGCAGGGCTGAACACTTCTAAAATTACATATATGTAAATGGTTGTTAGTTAATAAACTGAGTTTTTCATCCCCCTACCCCCCGCCTGCCATAGTAGTACGGTGGACAGGCCCTTCAAAGGGTGATAAAACCCGCTCTTGGCTAAGAGCCTTTAGTTATATACTTTTTAGCTTCTATTGTTATTGCTTTTTATCTGTCGATTACTAAGAATTGTCTGGGCCTATTGTTCTGGGGGAGTAAGTAGTTTTTGCTCCTCTTGTTTTCGTTTTATCTTTCATTAAATATTTGGACGGATTCCTATATTAAACAATAGACATCTTGCATCGCTTTTCAACCTTACTTTACTTCTTTAATATCTAAAGCATTTTATCCCAATGCGAAACAATCCACATCAAAAACCTAAGCAAGAAGTGTCAAGCGCTAAGGAAAAAAGCCTCTCCTAATACCATCAGATGTCATCGAGAAAAGTATTTACGACCCTATATATCATGTTATGGCTAAAGCCTTGAAGTAAGAGATCGTTTAGACCATAATATCTGGTTATAAGTGGCTTTAAACTTAGAATTTTAATCTACTATTTATTTTAGTGGGTTAACATCAATTGTAATCTTATTACATAATAAATATCTTTCTTGTAATCACTTTTTCTTTACAATTAATTCTAAAAATATATGTCCCTACTGGTAAAAAGGAGGCATCGTATTCATTCTTATAATTGCTATCTTTTGAATTATATACATGAACCAGAACACCATACATATTGTATACTTCGATATAATCTAAAGAGAAATATTTTAACTTCGTTTTTACCTTGAATGTAGAGGATGATATAGGATTAGGATAGATAATAAAGTCACTGAAATCACAATTGTGATTTTTAATAACTTCACTAGAAAAATTACAATCCACTAAATCTCGCTCAAAGTACCTTTTCGGATATTCAAATATTTGGTCAGGATCACCTCTTTCCCCTTTTATATAGCCACCTAAGTTTTCTTCACTAATCGGTTTGATAAGCCTGAAGGTACATAAGTTGGCCAACATGACGAAACTAGATTTATCCTTTATTGAATCCGGATTGTTAATAGCAAAGTCGTTTAAATACATCAAACCAATATATACTGTATCTTTATATCTTAATTTATCATGAACATCTATATCACACCATGATGAATGTTCAGATCCTAATAATTTTATTCGCTTTTTATCAATACCAAAATCATCACGATATTCTTCTAACACATCAACATAGACAGCTTGATAATCGTCTTGATAAGTTTTAGTGGATACAACCCCTTTAATAACATAGGCTTCTGTGTCTCCATAGAGAATATGGCAAAAAGTTGTCCAATCACAAGAACATGCATGAATAGTGAAAGGGATAGTGAGAAGTATGATAAGCAGAGGTAGGGTTTGTTTTTTCATAATCAATGAGCGTTAAAATTATTAGCTCCTAAAAATAGTATTTATTTTTTACTAAGCAAAACACAAAATCGATGAATGTCCTGCTGAATTACTTTCGTACACCCAGTTAAACTCTTGACTTAGTAAATAACAAGTCCAAACATACTAGAAATAAAAATGATTTGACACCATTAAAAAAGGCTGTCAAAAATTTGACAGCCTTATGTATGAAAAAACTATTTCTAAAATATTTATAATTCTACCATCCTTACTAGACCAGTATTGACATCGTAAATAGCCCCCACTACATCTATCTCTCCATTCTTACTCATTTCATTTAGCACCTCACTCCTTTTGAGGATGGCACCTGCATTCATCTTAACATTTTCAACTGATACAGCATCTACAAATTTTATATTTGACGAATTCCTTGCTTCTCCATCACCTGTTTTGGTAGCATTCACAGCTGGTTTTATTTTTTCTAGCATTTGAGTTAAGTGTCCAAGTTTTGCATCATCACAAGCTCCTTTGATAGCTCCACAACTGGTATGTCCCAAAACCATAATAAGCTTAGATCCAGCTAACTTACAAGCAAACTCCATTGATCCCAATATGTCATCATTTATGAAATTTCCCGCAATTCTAGCATTAAACAAATCACCTATCCCTTGGTCAAAAATCATTTCTGTTGGTATTCGAGAATCAATGCAACTTAGTATTGTAGCAAAAGGAAACTGTCCACCTGATGTATCTTCTACTTGTTCAATAAGGTTTCGATTAAGCCTGATATTAGCTTGAAACCTAGCATTACCTTCTAATAAAAATTGTAATGACTTCTTAGGAGTCATCGTTGATTGTGTTTCTGCAGTATGTGCTTTCATATCTTGTTATTTAGTAAGTTTAAAAAATTGTATATAGCTTTCAGGGTTTGATATTTCACCCCTTTCTGAAATTAATTTTACATCTATATTTTTCTGTTTTGAGATCATGGCAAAGTCTTCTAAAATCTCGATAATATCATTATCTAAGTAAATTGTCTTTCTGACATCTAATTCTAATTGAGAATCTGGTGTGAGGCTGTGTAATTCTTTTAAGATTGCTCCTTTGTTAAAAAAAGTCACTTCTTCTGCCAACGTCATTTTATACTTTTTCACACCATTACTTTTATCTTCAATATGTAAAAAGTGAGAATTTTGGTAACTCTTATACAGTATCACTATGACACCAATCATCAAACCTAAACTGATACCGGTTAGTAAATCTGTAAAAACAATACCAAAAACAGTTACTATAAAAGGGAGGAACTGCTTAAACCCTAAGTTGTACATTGTCTTGAAAAGACTTGGTTTAGCCAATTTAAAACCTACAATAAGTAAAATTGCTGCCAAGACAGATAATGGAATCATATTTAACAATCCTGGAATCAAAACAACAGAGATCAATAATAATATTCCATGGATTATCGCAGACATCTTTGTCTTACCACCTGATTGAATATTAGCTGAACTCCTTACTATTACTTGAGTAATTGGCAACCCACCAATCATTCCTGATAAAATATTACCTGTCCCTTGTGCCATGAGCTCTCTGTTAGTTGGAGTAACTCTCTTTTGTGGGTCTAACTTATCAGTTGCCTCTACACAAAGTAAAGTCTCCAAACTCGCAACTAATGCTATTGTAAATGCTGTAATCCATATGGCTGGATTGGTAATACCACTAAAATTAGGTAAACTAAATTGCCCTAAAAAAGAATCAAGTGAATCAGGTACTGGCACTTTTACTAGATGTGCATTGGAAATAGCAAGATTTCCGTCTTTAGTAATTAAGTAGAATAATATACCAAAAACCACAGCAACTAGTGGGCCTTGAATTAGCGTAAATATTTTACCCTTTTTACTTAGAATCTTATCCCAAAGTAACAAAACTGTTAGAGCCACAATCGCAATAATAGTGGCTCCGTAACTAATATTATTAAACATAAGTCCTATCTCACTAAAAGTATTCTGACCATCAACCTGATTAAAAGCGAAATCTCCTTCTGGATCTTTGTCATAACCGAAAAAATGAGGAATTTGCTTGAGGATAATGATAATACCAATACCAGTCAACATCCCTTTGATAACTGAAGAAGGGAAATAATATCCAATTACCCCAGCTTTTAATAATCCAAAAATTATTTGGATAATACCTGCTAGAACTACAGCCAGAAGGAAGTTTTCAAAACCCCCTAAAGTACTTATGGATGTAAGAACGATAGCTGCTAGGCCAGCAGCTGGCCCACTAACACCGATTTGTGAACCGCTTAATGCACCTACTATTACACCCCCAATGACACCTGCTATCACCCCAGAAAACAAAGGTGCCCCACTGGCTAATGCAATACCCAGACATAATGGTAAAGCTACAAAAAACACTACTATACTTGCTGGAAAATCGCTTTTTAAGTTTGAGATATATGATTGATTTAATTGACTATTTGTTGCCATTTAATATTTGATTTAATTTAAAATTTGTGATTACTATTTATATG
>JBBKVK010000236.1:0-17519 GCA_037968395.1 Saprospiraceae bacterium
CGGTAGGGTCACTGGTTCGAGTCCAGTATTTCCCACCATATAAAGAGGAGTTATGAATTAGGTTTCATAGCTCCTTCTTTTTTGTCTTCAACTTAATTAACCATTGAAATAAAAAAAGATCTTTTTTGCAAAAGGTCTCCATTGTATTAAAGGATTTTACTTTTTAGAATTTCTGCAATATCCCTTCGAATTCCCCAATAAGAGACTTGTTATCTGTAGTTTTAAGATTAAATTTTAAAATGGTCTTATCATCATTAAAACTAATATTAATATCGCCACTCATAACATCTATTTCCTCACCTGTTTCTGAGCTAATATCTGCATTTAAAATAGCACCAGCATTCGTATAATTAAATGCGTCTCTCTCTGAATTGTAAGTATATTTTCCTTTTGCAAGTCCAGTTGATATTGGTGAATTTAAGTCAAAATAAATGGCGTGACCTTTGCCAGTAGGTTCCATTTCCTTAACAACAATGCCTTCCGAAAATAAAAAAACATCAAAATCATAAGATTCATTATCATTTTTACCAAAATCTTCTATATAGCCCTTATCTAGAACATATGTCTGGTTTTCGTAAGTAAATTCCTTTTTAATTTCAACTTTGTCTTTATTACATGACGAAATTAGAATAACTGCTGTTATAAATGCGAATATGTATAAATACCGAATTTTCATACTGATGTTTTTATGATTTAAAATATATTATAGCTGTATAAAGATAATAATAATTAATGTATCTTCATAATATTGCCACCAAATATATGATAAGATTGAATTTTACTGTTTTTAATATACCATTAGTCAGTCTTGTGCTTTTGTTGGTCTTTAGACGATAATTACAATATCTTTGAAAAATTAAAGCTCAAATTATCAAACATATGATGTGAGAGTTTTTCAATTGTAACATTTTTAATATTCGATGTCATTTCGTACACTTCCTCAATGCTAATATAAGGATGACTATCGGTTTCTAGAAAAAATTTATTCGTTGGCAGATACTGAATTGTCTCAATAAAGGTCGGCTTGCTCATTTTTGTTGGACAAACAGATAATAGGAAACCTTTATTCATTAATTCCTTTGCTAAAGTCTGGTGTCTATTGTATCCATGAATAACCCAAGTAGGGATGTTATCATAATCCTTTTTAATATCTAACAACAGGTGATAAGCCCTTACACAATGAATGATAACTGGAGCAGATAATTCTTGAGCAAGATTAAGGTGTTGTCTGACTATTTGTTCTTGAATTTTTAAATCAGGTCCTTTTAATTTATCCAATCCAAACTCTCCTATGGCTATGCAATTAGGGTCATTTGAAAATTTTAATTTTATAACATCAAGTTGTGCTTCATCCAACAGGCTCTCTGACCACCATGGATGATACCCGATGGTGTATTTATTGACAGTTCTATCTTTAACCCGATGTAGAGAAACAATTTCTTCAATATTGTCTTGATCTCTTCTGATAGAATGTGTATGAAAGTCAAGGTAATTTATCACTAATATGTAACTCTTTTGAATTATAAAGGTAATGATAAACTATTGAATTTATTTTGATACATCAATAATGAAAATTCGAATAAAACTGCCAACCAAAAGATTGCATGGTTGGCAGTTAGTTTGAAGTTTTACGAACTCTTTAAAATTAATTACTTCTTCTTTACATAAGTGTATTTACGTCCTTGCTCTAAAAAAGTTAACGCATCTTTATTTACATCTCTATTTGCAGCATCATTATTCATAACCTTTCCACCGTTTACTTTAAAAGGAAAATCATTGGTTTCTGTTTTACTGGTTTCCATATCCTTGATCTCGACAACCATAGTGTAATCACCATTGGTTAATTTATCTTTTGTAAAAACGGATTTTCTACCATTCATAGGGTACTCAAATAGGCTGCTATCAAACATCTCCCAAACACTGTTATGAGCATAAAACTTCCTACCCATTTGGCTTTTAGCTCCAGGATCAGAATCACAAATGGCAACAGTTGTACCGCCTTTTTTGAGTGTCATTTTATATTCAAATTCCTTCTTTTTATCATATCTTACTGAATTGTCTATCTCCATGGTTTTGTACGAATGGTAGAAAGCCCAAATGAATGTTCCTTCCTTGTTAATTTCTATCCTCCCCCAATCTTTCCACTGACCTTTGAGGAATAACAAAGAACTAACAGGGGCATAAGGATCGCTATTAGCCATTTTTTCTACACTTATTGGGTAGGTATAAAAATGCGATCCTCCCACATAAAATTTAAGATCAAAGTCTCCTTCAGTAATTGTCACACTCAATGGATAACCAGATCCTTCCTTAAGTTTTAATTGAGAAAATGGAGCAGTCACACTTGATGCTCCATAATAAAGTGTGCCTATCGTTTGTGCATCTGCTTTATTAACTACATCCATCCAAATAAGAGGTTTCGGATTATTGTAAGTCTCATATTTAACCTCTTCACCTGATTTAGTCTTAGTTGGTAAAAAGGAAACATCCATACTATTTAATTTAAACTCACCACGAATTGGATTAAAATAGAGGCAAGAAGGCGATAACAGATCATAAAAAGCTACTGCAGGAGGAAATGGTTGCGAAGAAAAATCTAAATTCTTTTTAAGGCCTCCGACACCATTATCTTTATCCTCAGCTTCGATGGAAGTATTGGTGACATCTCCACCATTAGTTGTATTTGAATCTTCTACCTTTTCTTGAACTTTAGATTTCAGTTTACCGAATTGGCCAAAGGTTGGAGAAATGAGAGTGATTATTAACATAGCGAGCAGAGGTAATTTCATGTGTTTCATATCTTTTATTTTTAACAAAATTATGATAATGTCAACTCCAAACACCTATACAGAATGGGTAGTATTTAAATTTTAGTCATTACATTTAATAAAAAAACCCATCAAAAATTAATCTGACGGGCTATTGGTCTTCTTACTTTATATTTAAAGAGATCTAGTCAATCATTATCATCTTCATATTTGATACAAAATCACCGCTTTTTATCTCATAGAATAAAACTCCTGGTGCAGCACCGTTTAAATCAGATTTCCTTAGAGTCAGCTTATTTTTTCCAGATTGACTTTGCACATTTATTATTGCCAAAGTTTTACCTGTGACGTCTGTGAATGTAAACTTCACCAATTGGTCTTTAGGCAATGTATACTTAATAGTTGTCTCTGTTTTGAATGGGTTTGGTTCATTTTGAAATAATGCATAAGTACCAGTCTTACCATTCTCATTAGTAAATCTCAACTGTAAATCATTTACAGTTGTAACGTCCGACTGGTATGATTCTGCTCTAGTTACAAAGGATCCAAGTTTTAACATATCGCTTAACTGTCCATCTTTTTGGGCTTCAAATTTTAGAGTAAAGATTGTTTCACTAGAATATACAGTTTGTCCTTCAGGGTCACTCCATGACATTGTCAAGATTCCATTACCCAAATCTCCAAAGTTGGAATTATCAATTATAAGGTTTTCAGAATTGGCGTTAAGGAAAGTAAGCCCATTTATTTTAAAAGTACCTTGCAACCCTGAAACTCTTTCAAATATTCCTGCATTGACTTTTATATCAAAACTCTCCCCTTTGTTAACCCTTCTATCTTTTATCCACAACTCTAAAGGAGTATTAGACCTTGGTTCAGATTTAAGGCTTCTAACATTGGGTTTTACACTTCCATTAACATCACCAATTTTCACACCAATGAAGTCTTCTTTCATGTGATCTAAAGTGTCCCCTTCTATGTCCCTATATTCAGTAAACGGCCAAGGATTGTTGTTATCTATAAATGTAAAATCTTTATCGACAAACCTCCAACTACCGTTATTTGGCAATTCAGACGTAACTCCTAATATGAGTTTTCTTAAATCTACTAAATCGCTTGTCCTTATCCTTTGGTCACTGTTAACATCGGCAGCAATCAAAATATATGGATCAACAAAAGTTTTCAGACCTAATATATGTCTTTGGATCAATACCAAATCGAGGGTACTTACACCATTCATATAGTCATCATTCTTCTCGGCAGTAAGTGTAAAGTCTAGGTTAGTAGGTTGATTACTAAACAAGTATTCACCTTGATTATTAGTACCTCTAAGCATCGGATACTCAGGAGCAATACTACTCAATGATGCAATAGACAACTCCACTCCTTCCCCTTGGGGGGTAGTGATTTTACCTGCAACGTTAATCCTGTTACCGATACCACAACTACCAGAATTATCAAGAATTTTTAACAAAACTATGCAGAAATCAGTGTTCCCTTTGTGGTCCCAAACATTCATATGTAGGCTATATCCGTTATTTGTGCTTTGGTTAGAATATTCATCACAATCAAAAATCTTAGAAGACGACTTTTTAGCAGGTAACCAACGTTGAAGATCTCCTGTCATATACCTTAATCCTGTTGCAGTTTTTGCTTTTGGATAAGTTACTCCATCTCCATTAAAATCTGCAAACCCATTGGCATCAAAATAATGAGGTATATTAAGATTAACAAGATAGTCTCTACCTCCCGCTTTAATAATTGTATCCAATATTTGTGGCGACCATCCACCAAAACTAAATAGCACATCGGTATCATCGCAATTATCAAAAGAGCCTTGGTTGAAGTCTATTGCCCACAATTCTACCATAGCACCTAATGGTCCACTGCCGTCAGGGTCAGTCATTAAAGCAGTACTAATACTTTTACAATATGGAGTTGGTGCCTTCTTATCAACTAACATAATATTGTACGTGCATAATGTGTTATTAAAACATCCATCATCAACTTTCCAAGTAACTATATGATTACTTAAAGGTCCGTTTAATCCACTGATGATTATAGGTTTAGTATTAATACCACTTGCTGTAGGAGGCAAATAGATAAACTGTGCCCCTGGATATGTAATATTAGAAGGATCTGGTCTAAATGTAGTCCAAGTAGATGGCACAAAACTAGAGGCAACATAATTGATACTACCATCAGCCCAAGTATCAACTAATAACTGCCACTTAAGCCATCCATTATCTGTACATCCGCCACCATCAGTTGCAGAATTGGTTAAGCTAAGAGTACCTTGACAAGCTGGATCGATAGAAACCATAGTATCAACACAACTTGCAATCACTGGCTTTTCATTATCTGCATAATTGAAATATGCAAAGAATGGTCCCATTTGTTCATTTGTACACCAGTTGACATAATTGTACTCTACAATCCACTTTTTACACACTCCTCCTTCAAATAAGAAAGTATCAACACTTATATTCTCTCCTATTTGGTCACATACACCTCCTGTAATTAGTGGCTTGTTTTTATCCATGTCTTCTTTTGTCAACATACATGATGTGATTAAGCTTGGATTAGGATCAGGAGGTGTTATGGTAAATGTACTTGGTCTCCCTTCTACAGTAATAGTTTGTTGACAAGTAACAGTCTTATTGCTTGATGTAGCTCGCCATTGTCTAATAATAGTACCGATACCGCATTGATTTAGGCTAGTGACATCATTAAACATAACATTTACTTGACCACAAGAAGCTGTTGCAAAAGCTGCTCCATTGGTTTTATCAAAATCAACTCCAATAGCTGATTGATATCCTGGTCCTAAATCACTACTTAAGGCAATACCCCAATCACAATAGATTGTGGCATCAGCTGGACATTTGATAATTGGTGGTAGTTTATCTTCTACTTTTACAAACACCCAACTTTCATTGAAGTTATCTGTATGCCCGTTGATTACATCGCCATAAACTCCAGACATATTAGCATCATCCCAAACTCTCATGAATACTTGTACATACCCTCTGTCATTTTCATCGATCATCCCATCAAAATTAGCATCTACCATTATGGCATTAATGTCCTCACAACAAAACTTCACAAATTGACCAGAATCCGTATCATTCGGATTGTCATCAGTATGGCCTGAATTGTCATATGTACTATCGTTATTATGTCCATTAAGACCAATATTTTCACAATCTGGAGCATTGTTACGTCTTACTTCAATATGTACATTTGTACAGTCGTCATAACTTCCATTATCAAATGCATTAACAAAGATTTTAGAAGTACCATCACCATTAACACCATTGTTAGTTAATGAAACAACTATGTCTTGTTTAGAAATGGCAATTGGAGCAATCTGATCTAAAACATTAATTCTAAATGATCTAATTACTGCGTTACCACAAGCATCTTTTATCTTTGCTGTTACAAGGGTCTGACCTTTTAATAAGTTATGTAAAGTACCATTTAATACATAACCATAAGTGGCATTCCATTTTATAGTGTAATCACTACAATCATCTTCATCAACAATATTAGGCAATTCAAAATGACCTGTACATGTCCAAGGATCTGTAGAAATGGTTACATCTACAACTGGATGTACAATGGGTGGGTGTTTGTCCTCAACTTTGATTCTTTGAATATGAACTATAGGATTTAATCCTGGGATGATTGGATCACAATCATTCGTAATAGTCCAATGTCTGAGTATTTCAAATCCAGATGGACAATTACCATCTTGTAATTTTTCGTCCCAATATCCAAAATTTATATCACAGTAATGAGATCCATTCAACGGAGCACCGTTCAATAAAGGAATACCAGTATGTTCAGGTAGTAATAACGATGGGTCTGCATCTACATCTGCACATGATAATGCATTAATATAATTGATCGGTGCAGGGAAGACAATAAATGCAGGATCATAAGGTAGAATAGAAATCTTTTGATTACAAGTTACCTCATTGCCACTATTATCAACTAATTTCCATACCCTAATTACATCTGCCCTTGGGGTAGCACAAGTACCATAATCTAAAATTTCATCTTGATAAGATATTGTGCTATTTGGCTCGCAAGAAAGTGTCATTAACTCTCCTGTCAATAATTCACCTTGATTATTTCGAGCTTCCGGGTCCTGATTACAATATAAAGTAACATCTGCAGGACAATCAATTTGTGGTATCAGTTTCTCCTCAATAGTTACTAGAGTGCTACAAGAATTACCACTGCCATTACAATCAAAAACTGTTACTGTAAATGTTTTGCCTACATCATCCAAGCCAAAAATCAATGGATGAGAATTTCCAAATTGATCAGTACTTTCTAAACAATAGTTATCATAACATCTATAATTATTGCCTTCTAAAAACATGTTTGCATTTAAAGTAGCAGTGCAATCTGGACCTAAAGATAAGTTGATGGCTGATATACATGCCAAAGCACTTGATGTAGGTATAAATTCTACAACCTCAACTGTGAATGTGATTGTGCCTACATTACCATAAATATCAGTTGCTTTCATTGTAATCTTATTCACCCCGATTGGAATAGCGTAAATATCTATAGGGTCTCCATTTGAATCACAGAATGTGATCGATTCTATTTCACAATTGTCTTCTGTGAAAGGTAAAGTTACCAATGCTGCAGTACATTCTCCTCCATTCAAAATAAATGTAAAGTCTTGAAAACCTTGTGGGAATGTAGGTGGTTCTGTATCTTGTACTTCAACTAAAAACCCACAATAAGCCTCATTGCCTGCTAGATCTGTCAATGTGTATAGTACTTCAGTGATACCTACATCAAATACTCTTGTTTTACTTGTGCCATCTAAGTCAATAAACCCACTTGGTGTAAGTAATGTCTCTGTTACTGGAGCTATTACTGTTTGAATACTATTCAGTGGTGCTGTGCTTGTGAATATATACGTTACAGTCATTGTACCATTATAGCAATTGTCATTCAAAACGGGATGGGTCCAAGTAAAGCTTGCTGCAGGTACACCTGTATCGTTTTCTACAACAACATCGTTTTGATTATAAGATGTAGTAGTATGTACATCCAATATCCATCCATCCAAGGTTCCATTGACTGGTTTGCTTGTATAAATGTTTAACGTCCAATCACCAGCAGCCTCTTCACCAAAGAATGTTTTAAATGGTCTTAAAGGTTTGAATGTACTTCCATTTCCTAATGGACTACAAGTTGCACTCACAATACTGCTCGTAGCTTGGTCATCAAGATTTACATCAATATCAGCAGTACCAGCACACTGGTTCAGCCCATTGAATAATGTAATTTTGGTCCCAGAAGGGCTTGTTAAGGTTACATTTATTGCACTAGCATCACTGACGGTAAATTTCAAATCTCTAATATTAATATCACCTACTGTCCCTGCTCCAATTGTAATGGTAGAACTAATGCATTGCCCAGCTTGTAATGTTAACCCACTTCCTACTATAGATGTAGTATCATGCATTGCACAGCTTGGTGCTTCGATATCTAAGACATCCACTTTGAAACTGCATTGAGCCATACTAGGGTCTACACTTTGTAAGCTGCTCACTGTTCCATTATCTGTAAAGAATGGTAATTGAGCATTCCACATTCCATAGCTTGATCCATTACAAGGTGTTGCTACTATAAAGTCTTGTGGGGCATTGGTATCTAATGGTTTTATTCTAATAATATCATTACCATTTAATCCAGCAGAATTAATCGTAATAGCATCAATCTCACGGCTTAAGAATCTGAATGAATATTTAGCTACTTCACCCTTAGGAATACTTGTAAAGTTGTGAGTATAGACATCACCAACATTTACAATTGTTCCATTTGGTATAACAAATTCTTCGTTAAGTGAACTATTAGATCGTCTTAAAATAGCACAACTAATATCAACAGATGCAGGTCCAAAGTTTCCAATTTCTAATCCTGAAACTATTCCATCCTGGATAATCTCAGTAATTAAAATTATAGATTGATCAAAAGCTTTATAAGTAACAATATTGTTACCACCATTAAATTTCAATCCACTTACATCTTCAAATCCACTCGCTATTATAGTTCCATTTATGTCTTTAACGGTGTATGTTACAGCAACATTATCAGGACAATTGTCGTCAACTGTAGGGGCCAAATCATTTACAAAGGCACCACACATACCTAGGTCATTTACAGTAATCGTATCACTTGGACATGAAATTGTAGGTGGAGAATGAAAATCATTTACTACAATTTTTATTTCACACTTGGTTTCATTATCACAAGAATCTGTTGCGGTAAATTCTACCACAGTTAACCCTACTGGAAATAAATCTCCTGTCGTCAACCCAGTACTGTCTGTTTGGGTCACAACTGGTATACCACAATTATCAGTTGCCAAAGGAAGAGAGAAATTTACAAATGAACTACACCATCCTTGTGGGGCATCAACTATTATAGCAGGTCTTGGACAATTTGTAAACACTGGTGGTGTATTATCTCCTGTACTAAAGTTAAGTGTTATTGATGATGTGTTGCCACATTCATCAGTAGCAATAAATGTTACATCTATATTTCGGCTGTCATTACATCCATCTACCCAATTGTTGTCATTGAAATCATTCGTCCAAACAAAATTACTACAAGTTTCAAAAGCTATTGCTCCTCCATGATTATTTAACCAAGAGATCAATTGTGTATCATTATTTGCACCACTTTGAGCACATTCTCCATTAAAGTCTATCCCACCGGAAATCATAGGTGGTGTCGTATCCTCTATAGTAAAAGTACCAATAGTCGAAGCACTGTTTAAACATTCATCATATACAGTAAATCTATAAGTCTGAATACCTGTAATACCGCAACTGTCCTCAGCAGTGATCAAATCCCATTCCCATATCAAATTATTACCAGAACAAATATCTATTGCTCCTGCATCAGCAATATTTGCTAACCAAGTATCAATATCCGAATCATTGCCATTCCCGTCACATTCTACTTTCATATTCATGGCACTAGGATCAATGATAGGCCTTGTAGTGTCTTCTATTATGAAACTTGCTATTGAATTGGCACTGATATTACCGCAAAGGTCTATAGTGCTAAATGCATAAACATACTCTAAAGTATTACCACATCCAACAATTGTATTTACAAGTAGAGGAGTATTCCAAGAAATGTCGCCACATAAATCAGTAGAAGTTGCTCCTCCATGATTAGTTAACCATGTAGTTAGTGCACTTGTATTATTAGGCCCACATTCTACAATACTATCAATAGCTGGAGAAGTAATTATAGGGGCCACATTGTCCTCAATTGTTACTGTAGCTTCTTTAGTAGTAAAATTGCCACATGCATCGGTTGCTTTAAATGTAACAACAGCACTTCCAGTAGTACTATTCCCCCCACATCCATTTGCAATTGTTACAAAATTATTTGAGTAGATAATTACACTACAACTGTCAAAAGCATCTCCATTACCGGCTGCATCCAACCAAGCTTGAATAGCATCATAAGGATCTAAATCATTAGTACATTCTAGGGTTAAATTAATAGGATCTATGATCCATGTTGGAGCTACATCATCCACTATGAAAAGAGTTGCGGTAGTACTTGACGTATTGCCGCAGGCATCCGATGCCGTAAATGTTATCGAGATAGAACCAGTACCTGTACATGCTCCAGGCAGTACTTGTCCATAATTGTTACTCCAAACAATCGTATTACAGTTATCTGTCGCTGTAGCTTGCCCATTATTATTTAACCAATCTAAAAGTTGTGGAATATTATTATTGCCATCACAGACAACTATTAGATTTTGTGCTACATTGTTTATCGTCGGAGGCTCTGTATCAGTTATTGTGAAGGCTGCAGCAGAAGTGCTATTATTACCGCATTCATCTGTGGCAGTAAATATATAGGTTCCACTACCTGTGAAATCACATAATCCAGTATTTTGAACTAAGTCATGAGTCCAAGTCACATTACCACATATATCTGAAGCAACTGCTCCTCCCTTATTAGTCAACCAAGCATTTAATTGGATAGTATTGCCTGCTCCATCACAGTTCACAGTTTCATCTTTTGCCAATGTTGTAATGATTGGGTTGGTTGTATCTTCTATTATGAACCTAGCAATAGTATTAGCACTTACATTTCCACAATTGTCAGTAGATGCATAAGAGTATATATATTCAACTGTATTACCACATCCTTGAATTGTATTAATCAAGACTGGTGTATTCCATGTGATATCTCCACAGAAATCTTCAGAGGTAGCACCTCCGTGATTTGCTAACCAAGTAGCTAATGCAGCCGAATTATCTGGTCCACATTCTACTGTGCTATCAATTGCTGGGGAAGTTATATCGGGTGATGTATTGTCTTCTACTGTTACTGTTGCCTGTCTAGTTGTAAAATTACCACAAGCATCTGTTGCCGTAAATGTCACTAACGCCGAACCTGTATTACTATTACCGCCACATCCATTAATTAAGTTTGTGAAGTCATTTGAATAAACTACAACGCTACAGCTATCAAAAGCGTCTCCATTTCCTGCTACATCAACCCAAGATTGAATAGCATTCATAGGGTCTATGTCATCAGTACATTCTAATATTAAATCCGTTGGATCAATTGTCCATATAGGGGCAATGGTGTCTATGATTGTCAAAGTTGCCGCAGCTAAAACTACATTTCCACATTGATCTGTTGCGCTAAAATTAATTGTAACAGAACCAGTGCCTACACAAGAACCTGGTACTGTCTGACCATAATCGTTTGTCCAAACAATTAAACCGCAATTATCAGAAGCACTTGCTCCGCCATTATTATTTAACCAATTAAGTAAGTCTGGAATATTATTGCTTCCATCACAAACTATTTCTATGTCTAATGGTAGAGTATTAATAACAGGTGGCACATTATCAATAATGGTAAACACTGCCAAAGATGTATTAGTATTTCCGCATTCGTCTGTCGCTGTAAATACATAAGTACCAGAACCAGTAAATTCGCACAGATCAGTTTCCTGAATTTGGTCATATGACCAAGCTATAGTCCCGCAAATATCAGTTGCATTAGCACCACCATAGTTTGTTAACCATGTATTAAGAGCAGTCAAGTTACCGTTACCGTCACATACTACTGTTTGATTTATGGCAGATTCTGTAATCAGTGGAACTGTTGTATCTTCTATGATAAAACTAGCAATACTATTTGCGCTCACATTACCACAAAGATCAGTTGTTGCAAAAGAATAAACATATTCAATAGTGTTTCCACAACCGTTGATAGTATTTAAAAGTACTGGTACATTCCATGTGATGTCTCCACAGAAATCTTCAGAGGTAGCTCCACCGTGATTTGCTAACCATGTAGCTAAAGCAGCTGAATTATCTGATCCACATTCTACGGTGCTATCAATAGCCGGGGAAGTTATATCGGGCGACGAATTGTCTTCTACAGTCACTGTTGCCTGTCTAGTTGTAAAATTACCACAAGCATCTGTTGCCGTAAATGTCACTAACGCCGAACCTGTATTACTATTACCGCCACATCCATTAGTAATTGTTACAAAATTATTTGTGTAAATTATAACACTACAACTGTCAAAAGCATCTCCGTTACCAGCTGCGTCTATCCATGCTTGAATAGCATTCATTGGATCTATATCATCTGTACATTCTAATGTTAAATCTGTTGGGTCAATTGTCCAAGTAGGCGCCACATCGTCAATAATAAATAGTGTTGCCATTGAAGAAGTGAAATTTCCACAAGCATCTGTTGCTGTAAATATAATTGGAATAGAACCAGTACCAGAACATGCTCCTGGTAATACTTGTCCGTAATCATTGCTCCAAATCACATTATTACAATTATCAGTAGCTGTTGCTCCTCCATTATTATTTAACCAATTAAGTAAGTCCGGAATATTATTGCTTCCATCACAAATCACTGTTAAATCTTGAGCAGCATTTATAATCATTGGAGCTTCAGAATCTGTAATCGTAAAAACAGCAGATGTTGTGCTGGAATTACCACAATCATCTGTAGCAGTAAATACATAAGAACCACTGCCAGTGAATGAACAAAGATCGCTTTCTAGAACCAAGTCATATGTCCATATTAAATTACCACAAATATCTGTGCCCATTGCTCCTCCATGATTTGTCAACCAAGTATTTAACTCAGTCAAATTACCTGATCCATCGCAATTGACTGATTCATTCTGAGCCTGCATAGTTATCATTGGATAAGAAGTATCTTTTATGATAAATTGAGCAATTGAAGCAGCACTAACATTTCCGCATAAATCAATGGAGGAGAACATGTAAGTTCTTATTTGAGTATTACCACAACCATCAACGGTACTCAAAAGCGTTGGAGTATTCCACGTAATATCACCACATATATCAGTAGAAATAGTACCTGCTTGATTTGCTAACCAAGATGTTAATTCTGCCGGATTGTTTGGTCCACATTCTACTATGGTATCTTTTGCTGGAGAATCTATAGAGGGTCTTGTATTGTCTATTACGCTTACATTGGCTTGTTTAGTGGTGAAATTACCACATGCATCCGTAGCAGTAAATGTTACCAATGCAGTACCTGTATTACTATTACCTCCACAACCATTTGATAGTAAAGTAAAGTCATTTGTATAAACAACTATACTACAACTATCTTGTGCAGAACCATATCCTACTGCATTCAGCCATCCTTGAATTGCGTTGTAAGGGTCAGCATTCGCAGTACATTCTAGTGTAAGGTCAATAGGATCTACAGCCCAAAACGGTGGAATTGTATCTAGAATAATTAAACTTGCGGTATCACTAATTGCATTCCCACAAGCATCTGTTGCTGTAAATATTACTTCAATTGATCCCGTGCCATTACATGCTCCAGGCATCATTGATCCATAATTATTTGTCCAAATAATACTACTGCAATTATCTGAAGCGACAGCTCCTCCTTTATTGTTTAACCAATTAAGTAATTCAGCTATATTATTCGAACCATCACATACCACTGTTAAGTCAATTGCTTTTGTACTGATAACTGGCGCTATCGTATCAATTACCACGAATGTCGCAACTGAAGTACTAGTATTGCCGCATTGATCTGTAACAGTAAACAAGTAAGTGCCAGATCCAGTAAGTGCACATCCGCCTAACGATGCCATTAGATTATAATTCCAAGAAACAATGCCACATATATCTGTAGCGGAAGCTCCTCCATTTGTGCTCAACCAATTGTTTAGATCCGCAACGTTTCCAGTTCCATCACAAATCACGGTATCATTCACAGCTACCGGAGCAATCACAGGGTTGGTAGTGTCAGCAACTATGAAACTTGCTACCGTATTAGCACTCTTATTGCCACAGAGATCTGTTGAAGAGAATGAATATCTATATTCTGAAGTTCCTCCACAACCATTAATTGTATCTATAGGTATTGGTGTATTCCAAATGATATCTCCACATACATCACTTGATTTTGCTCCTCCTTGGTTTAACAACCAAAGTTCTAAGCCAGAAGTGTTTCCAGCTCCATCACATTCAACAATGGTGTCTAATGCTGGACTAACAATAGATGGTGGAGTATTATCAGCTACTGTAATAGTAGCTGTTCTGGTGGATGTATTGCCACATGCGTCGGTAGCAGTGAATGTAACTACAGCAGAACCAGTAGTACTATTACCTCCACATCCATTTGAAAGATTAGCGATTACAAAATCATGACTATATGCAATCAAACTACAATCGTCTTCTGCTTCTCCAAAACCTGCAGCAGATGCCCATGTTTCGATTTGAGCATAAGGGTCCATAGATTCAGTACATTCTATCGTAAAGTCAACTGGGTCTAATATCCATGAAGGTGCTAAAGTGTCTAATATTGTTAGTATTGCTGTAGTTGTGTTAAAATTACCACATGCATCTGTAGCGGTAAAAATTACCTCTACTGAACCAGTTCCATCACATGCTCCAGGCATTACATTACCATAATTATTAGACCAAAATACTTCGTTGCAAATATCACTAGCAGACGCACCTGCATTATTATTTAACCAACCCAATATCAAGGTAGCATTATTAGTACCGTCGCATACCACTGCTGTATCTTGTGCCATTGCTGTAATCAAAGGAATGGTAGTATCTTTTATTACAAAAGATGCTGTATCACTTACTGCATTGCCACTTGGGTCAATTACCGTAAATTGATAAACACTTGCCCCTGTTGTTCCACAAAGGTCTATGTCTGAAATTAGATCATAAGTCCATGTTAATGCATCTGGACAATTATCCATAGCCATTGCACCCCCATGATTCGCCAACCAATTATTTCTTGCTGTAATATTACCATTTCCATCACATTCTACTATTAATAAAGCAGGAGGAATAGTTATCGTTGGTTGAATAGTATCAACTATAGTAATCAGAGATACACAAACTGAGGTGTCACCATATATATCTATTGCTTGTAGATATATATTAAATGGATTCATAGATATATCACTAGATGAGAAATTTAATATGTTTGTATAAACTCCACCATCTAATTTGATCAACAATGTATCAATTCCACAATTGTCGGTAGATCCACCATCTATGCTATCTGGTGTGACAAATGCCATACAATTAGCATCCAAAACCAAAGTAAAGTTTCTACAAATTATAATTGGAGCCTCATTATCTAGAACTTGTATTGTTATCACCTCACAAGAATCGATTCCTACACCAAGAACTGTAACTCGTACAAGTAAATCTGATGTCCCAACCTCATAAGATAAGTTATTTGGTTGTCCAATTATCCAAATTCCTTCTGGTTGGTCGATCGCTCCCACTCCAGTAATCATGTATTCGTATATTGTATCTGGAAATGTGCCTGCACAGGTATTTACTCCAAAATCAGGAATGTTTACCAACGCTTGACACAAGTTGTTATCATTTGCTACTATAATAGTATCAGGAAGCGGTGGACAAACTATTTCAATAAAACAATTAAAAAATACTGGTGTTGGATCATTTTCACCAGTTTCTGTGGGATCGCCATTCCCATTAGGATCTGTCTCGTATCCATTATCAGATATGTCTGTTACTATGGTGCCTAATGGAGAACTACCTACTACAAAAGCTGAGTTGTTATAAGGACCTGCAAAGGCTCCAGGTTGTACATTCACTTTTAATATAATACCTCCTTCTTCTCCTGGTATCAATTGATTATTTGCAATTGGGTCAACAAGATTGAAATCTGTGCTTCCATCATAAGTAGTGCTTAATACAAATTTTGAACTTTGCAGCCCTGTCACTACAAATCCATCTGCCAGAGCAAAAGTATTTGATAATGTATCATTAACACCGTTTACATCAATATCTACATCACCAAGGTTTTCTATTCTAATTAAATATTCAACATCGTATGAACCATCAGGTAAAAGTGTTGGGCCTTGGGATACAACTTTAGCAATACCGATTACAGGATCCTCACCAAAGTCAATAATAGTAGGAGACATTTCATTTGGAATTCCATCTCCATTAGGATCTGGATTACTTCCATCTACAGATATGTCACCGACCTTTTGTCCACTAGGGGAAGTAGCCTCAGCGAATGCTGTATTAGAATATGGTCCAGTATTCGCTGCACAATCTAGCACTTTCACTGTAAGCAATACTGACCCTTTTTCTCCTGGCTCTAAGTCATCTATCCCTTGTAATATATTAGTATTTGTTACACCATCAAAAGCAAGGTCTAAAGTAAATTCATTACTTGTGATTGTCAGAATTTCTACCATACAAGGAGCAGCAAAAGTGTTAGCTAAAGTATCTAATAAATTAATACTATCAAGTACTACATCCCCATAATTTTCAATATTAAACTCATAAATAACAGTTCCACTACCATCTGGGTTACTTACTACTGATACCGCTCTTTTAGCAATACCTAAATTTGGATCTTCTGTAATAGTTACAATTACTCCACAAGAATTGCTATTACCACATTCATCTGTTACTGTTAGAATTACTAAATTAGGCCCAATGTCATCAGATGTAAACGTTTCTTTAGAAATCGCTCTAGTTAAAGTATTAGTTGCAGAACAAGCATCAAAACTTCCACAATCGATAGAATCTATAGTAATAAATGCTATTCCTACATTATTTAGTGCAATGCTAAAATCAGGACAACACATCATTGATGGTGCCTGAATATCTTGTATTATAAACGTAGCTAAAGAGCTTGCTGAATTACCACATTCATCTACAACAGTAAATACATATTGGTTAGAACCAGTATTCCCACAAGCATCCACTTCACTGATTAAATCATAAGACCAAATAAGGTTAGAAGAACAAGCATCTGTTGCAATAGCTCCTCCATGATTATTCAACCAAGAAGATAAGTCTATTATATTGCCATCTCCATCACAATTAACTGTCGTATCAACTGCCATCATTGTAAATACTGGAGCAGAGGTATCAGTTAAAATTATTTTTGCAGATGTAGTTCTCGTATTACCACAGTTATCTGTTACTGTAAATATATAAGTTGTATCTCCAGTAAAACCACAATGGTTAAGAACTATCCCTTGTGTATATGTCCACGTCAACAAAACATCACTACATTCATCACTCGCTAAGGCATTGCCATTCGATGCCAACCACGCCGATATCAATGTCCCATTGTTAGGGTCTGAACACTCTAACAATAGGTCTTGTGAACCAGATACTATCGTAGGCTTGGTCGTATCTATTATCG
>JBBKVK010000237.1:0-6256 GCA_037968395.1 Saprospiraceae bacterium
TTTTCTACAGTGACCATCTATCCAACTGCTAAACCAACCTGAGAATGATAATAGAACCTATCTTTATTCATCTAGCCTTTGCTAGCGAATGTATCTTTAAGTGACCTTGTAAAAACCAATTTTACATGGCCAATCATTATTATTTAAAGGGTATACTTTACCCAATCATTACTTTTAATGCATATATGCAACTTATTTTAGGCGTTAACCGTTATACTGTTACATATATGTTTTTCTTAATTTGAACCTTTAAGAAAAAAGCAGTGGTAGAATAGTTTGTAAGAAACGTTTTTCTACAGTGACCATCTGACCAACTGCTAAACCAACCTGAGAATGATAATAGAACCTATCTTTATCTATAGATACATTTTGTAACTATAGATTTCTCTTTTTTAGAACCTGCAAAAACCAATATTGCAATTTTCTAATTTATATTTTATATGGTGTCTTTACACCTAACATATTATTAAATTTTGTAATATTTTCATTCATAAAAAAGCAGTGGAAGAATAGTTTGTGAAACGTTTTTCTACAGTGACCATCTATCCAACTGCTAAACCAACCTGAGAATGATAATAGAACCTATCTTTATTCATCTAGCCTTTGCTAGCGAATGTATCTTTATTTAACTTTATAAAAACCAATATTATAAAGTCTTAATTTTACTTTTATACCTTGCTACCGAGGATTGCCTCATGTAAAATATTTTTATCTTCGAAAGGAAATTTTTCTCCTTTAATTTCTTGGTACTTTTCATGACCCTTACCTGCCACCAAAATTATATCTCCTTCTTGTGCCATCATTACTGCTGTCTTGATTGCAGATTTTCTATCAGTAATTCTAACTGATTTTTGTTTTTGTTCCTTTGTTAATCCATTTTCCATATCATTTAAGATATCTTCTGGATCTTCCGACCTAGGATTATCAGAGGTTAAGATTACTTTACTGCTTAATTTAGCAGCGATTACAGCCATCAAAGGCCTTTTAGTTTTATCTCTATCTCCTCCGCATCCTATAACGGTTATTATATTTTGTGTTTTTTCAATAGTATTTTTAAGTGTTCTTAACACATTTTCTAAAGCATCAGGGGTATGAGCATAATCGACGATTCCGACTTTTCTACTGCCTTTAACTATTACTTTTTCCATTCTGCCTTCAGCACCAGGTAAATTTGATAATACCTTTAGAACTTCATTAATATCTTCTCCCAAAATTTCAGCAGTACCAAATGCAGCTGTGATGTTGTAGGCATTAAACTCTCCAGAAAGCTTACAAAACACCTCTTTATCATTAATCCTGAGGTGTAGACCAAGTATGCTATCTTGTAAGATTCTCACTCGATAATCAGCCATCGATCTCAAGGCATATTTCTTAAGTTTTGCGCTACAATTTTGTAACATTACTCCTCCATTCTTATCATCAACATTTACAAGTGCAAATGCTTCAGGGTGTAAATGGTCAAAGAATTTCTTCTTTGCATTGATATAAGCCAACATCGTCCCATGATAATCTAAATGATCATGTGTAATGTTTGTAAATAATGCTCCATCAAAAGGCACTCCTGCTACCCTGTCTTGATCCAATCCATGGGAACTCACTTCCATGAATATGTAATCACATCCTGAATTTCTCATCTCTGCAATCAATCTTGCCAGTGAGATCACATCAGGAGTAGTATGTGTAGCATTTAATATTTGCTCGCCAATACGGTTTTCTACTGTAGAAAGTAATCCTACTTTATATCCCAGCTTTGAAAACAACTGATATAAAAGCGTTACAACTGTAGATTTACCATTAGTGCCTGTCACTCCGATTATCTTTGAAAGCCCTCTTTCATTTCCATAAAAGTGATTGGCTAACTTACCTACCGAATGTCTAACATTATTTAACTGATAATATGTAATCCCTGGCAATATTTCTGGTAGCTCTTCGCAAATGATGACCTTAGCACCTAGATAAATTGCATCATCTATATACTCGTGCCCATCTGAAGTGCTCCCTTTTACTGCAACAAATATTTCATTTTGTTTAACCTTCCTTGAATCTATCTGAAATCCTGTGATCTCTAGATCTTGTGATCCAATGGTGATGATTATTTCATCTGGTTCCAATATTTCAAACAACTTTTGTGTTTTCACACTATTTATCTTTATTTAGTTGAGATAAATTTCTATACTTTGGCTTCGCACTTTCGTACCTGGTAGGATGGTTTGTCTTGACACCTTACCTCGTCCATGCATAGCTACTTTCAAACCTAGATTTTCTAAAACATATAATGCATCTCTTGCACCCATGCCTCTAACATCTGGTATTTTTGTTGTACTCACTTCTTTATCTTCAATCAACATCTTTGATTCGAATGGATCAACCTCTACCCAAGGCTTGTCAGTTTTATTTTTATAACTAATACCTACAAATTCAAAAATTCTTTCAAAATCTGCTTTGAACCCTGAAGTACCTTCTGGAGTATTGTTATCCAATACACCGTGTTCTGAAGCTACCATATTCATTGGGTCAGCTTTTTCGTGTCTCCAGGCCATAGTTTTTTCTGCAATGTTTCTAAACACTGGAGCTGCTACTGCACTTCCGTAATAAGACCCCTTTGGATCATAAATCACTACTATCATTGAGTACAATGGCTCGTCAGCAGGAAAATACCCAGCAAAAGAAGCGTTATACTTATCATATTCTTGCTTATTAGCGTAATTTGTGACTGTAGTACCTGTCTTACCAGCCATAGTGACTAAGGAAGATTTAAGGTTTTTAGCTGTACCATCTAACACTACTTCTCTAAGCATTTCTTGAGCCTTAGCAATGGCATCAGGTCTTGCTATCGATTGTTTTATTATTTTTGGCTCAATTACTTTTACACTACCATCTTCATTAATGATTTCACTCACTAAGTATGGCTTAACCATTGTACCACCATTGGCAACCGAATTATAAAAATTCAACATTTGTAGTGGTGTAATACTTATTTCATATCCATGAGACATCCATGGTATTGTAGTCCCGTACCAATCCTTTTTATCTTTTATTGGATCTTTAATGTAAGCCCTACCTTCTCCTTCTATCTCAATGCCTAACTTATCACCAAGCCCAAATTGGCGTAACTTTTTAATATATTTTATTCTACCTTCAATAGACTGATTATAATTACTGTGTGCCAATCTAGCGATACCTACATTTGAGGATATTGCAAAAGCAGTTTTCATAGTTACTTCATTTCTATGATGTCTTTCGCTGTCTCTCATTGTTCTATCGTAAAACTTCCATGTTCCACCGTTCAAATCAACTTTGGTATCTAGGTCTGCCAAACTGTCTTCCAAAAGAGCTAATACTGTAGCCAATTTAAAGGTTGATCCTGGCTCAGAGCTAGCACCTAATGCGGTATTTCTTACTTCTTGAATTGTACCATTATTGTTAGTAAGATTTGAGATAGCTTTAATTGCTCCTGTTTTAACCTCCATCAATATGGCTACTCCTTCACTTGCTCCAGATTTGTCCACTGCATTTAATAACTCAGTATGCATCACATCTTGCAAATGCATGTTAAGTGTAGTTTTAATATCACTCCCTCTTCTATTGCTAAATTCAGAAGGGTCATAAATTGGAATCCAAATGTCATTAATTTCATCGACTTTCTTCATCAACCTCTTATCAGTAGGCCCTTTTAAAAACCTATCAAAATAACCTTCTAAACCAACTTTTTGAGCATTCTCTCTATCTGTTCCGATAGTCCTAGAAGCAAATTCTCTATAAGGCTTTGTTCTTCGACTCTTTCGGTTGACAATACATCCACCTCTATATTTATTAAGCCTCAATATTGGCATTGACCTCACCACTTCCAGTTCTTCTCTATCAATATTACTCGTAAGCAACAAATATCTGTTTTTAGCTTTCCGAGCAGCTGCCAATCTCTTTTTCCATTCAGAAACTGAAAGATCTGGTCTAATTGTGTTGTTTAACATAATCGCCAAAGAGTCGATTCCTTTATTGAAGACCACCTTGCTCGAAACTGTCATATCCATCCTAACCTCAAAGAACTGTAGCGATGTAGCCAATAGGCTTTCATCATCAGAATATATATTGCCTCTATCGGCATTTACTTCTTTCCACTGTACATTTTTTGCACCTTTTTGTCTCCATTTATCACCTTCAATGACCGATATATTGACTACTCGGTATGCAATTACTAAGGCAACAATCGTAAAGACTATTACAACAAAGTATGCTCTAGCAAGTAACTCAGTTTTCCTGTTCATTATTTAGGTAACAATATTACTTATCTTCATCTTTAATAATCAACTTCTTAGGCATTGACCCTAGAGGCAATAACTCCAACTCTTTTAAGTTATCTGTGAGCTGAGATTGTGTGCTACCATACATTAACTCTTGTTTGAGATTCATGTATTGCCATCTGTAGTCTTTTACCTCTTTTTCTAATGCATTCATCTTACGGAGTGACCGCTCTGATGCATGTGAGTTAAAGATATAAATCACTGCCAGCAAGGCTAGATAACACACAAACGGTAGATTTACATAAACCCACTCCGCCCATCTAGATCTGATAATAGTTGTAGTTTTCTTATTTTGGATATCAGACATATGTGTATTAAAAATATTTTCTTTCTAAATTTTTTCCGCTATTCTAAGCTTTGCACTTCTCGATCTTGGGTTTCGACGTTGCTCTTCTTTATCTGCTTCTATTACTCCTTTATTAATCAATTTAAAAGGTCTGTAGATCTTGCCGTAATCATCTTTTTGTACTATTCCTTCGACATTACCTGTTTTAAACAAGTTTTTGACCAATCGGTCCTCTAAAGAATGATAAGACATGACTACGAACCTACCACCACTATCCAAAAGATCAACACTACTTTGTAAAAACTCCTTAAGAGCTGTCATTTCATCATTTACTTCTATACGCAAAGCTTGGTACACTTGAGCAAAATACTTATGCGATGGACCGATTTTTACTGTATCGAGTAACTGATTGAGATCGAATGTAGATACTATCTTTCGATGGTTTCTTGATTTCAAAATTTCTTTTGCTAAAGTTTTAGAGTTTCTGACTTCGCCATATTGGCTAAGAATGTTAACAAGTTGCTCCTCTGAGTAAGAATTAATAATATCAGCTGCTGTGATATCACCCTGATAGTTCATTCGCATATCTAGATCTGCATCGTACCTGAACGAAAAACCCCTCTGAGGCTGATCAATCTGATAAGAAGAAATCCCTAAATCTGCAAGAATACTATCTACTGATTCTCTTCCCACAAGTCTCATAAATTTCTTTATGTGCCTATAGTTAGAATGAAACAGTGTAAAATTCTCTCCTTGTAAAGCATTTTGCAAGGCATCCAAATCTTGATCAAAAGCGTATAAATGCCCTTTGGCATCTAGTAATTTTAAAATCGGCAATGAGTGGCCACCTGCACCAAATGTTACATCGATGATATGGTGATCGTTACTAATTTGTAATGCGTCAATACACTGACTGAGTAGAACAGGGATGTGATAATCATTCGACATTTTCTGTATTCTGATTAGATGGTTGATTAAAAACTCCATCTACCAGACTAGAAAAGTCCTCGGGCTCTCTTTGAATCATCGCTTCGTAGTTTTCTTTAGACCACACTTCGATGAAATTCAAATAAGCAAACAAAACTACATCTTTCGTGATGTTGGCATAAGAACAAAGATGCTTTGGCATCAAAATTCTGTCTGCAGTGTCATTGCTTACCTCTGTCGCTCCTCGGTAAAAATACCGGATTACCTCTCTCTGCTTTTTGTCATAGATATTGAGCTGGTTTATTTCTTTCGTCTTTTGCTCCCAAACTTCTTTGGGGTAAATAATCAAATTTTTCTCAAAACCGCGATTGACTATAAATTCGAATGTCCTCTTGTTGCCAAGCAGATCGATGAGTTTCTGAGGAAGCTTCACTCTTCCTCGATCATCCATTTTACATTCATACTCACCAGTCAGTGAAATCATCAGTTAGTTTTAATTTCCCATTTGATAACACAAACATACACATCAAATACATATTATCCCATTTTCTCACCAAGAAGAATAAAAAATATTACGATTTTTTATAATTTGTTTAAACTGTAAACAGATGACGATGATTTTGTAAACAAATTGATTACAAATAATACTTTTCTATATGTTAATTTCTCGTTAAGCACTTTTTATAAATATGAAATATTTAATATAAGAATTTTTTATAATATATAAAACACTCATAATAAT
>JBBKVK010000238.1:0-8470 GCA_037968395.1 Saprospiraceae bacterium
ATTATTTCACCAATATCTTAATTATTGTGATTTTTACACTTTCTAAAGAAATACAAACTTATGTCAAACCCTTCAAAGTTAAGAATCGTTACTGGTCAAAAAACTAAAATAGTAGCAACAATAGGCCCTGCATGTAATAGTTTTGAAAATTTATTAGCAATAATCAAAGCAGGAGTCGATGTAGTAAGGTTAAATTTTTCCCATGGGACTCATCAAGATCACCAACAAGTGATTGATCATGTATTAAAAATAAGAAATGACTACAATGTTCCTGTAGCTATTCTAGCAGATCTTCAAGGTCCAAAATTGAGAGTGGGAAAAATGGAGAATGATGGTTTAGATATCAAACCCGGAGATCTTCTGACATTTACCAATGAGAAATGTGTCGGGAATATGGAGAAAATCTACATGAGCTACCAAAGGTTTGCTCAAGACGTAAATATTGGTGAAAAGATACTTGTGGATGATGGAAAGATTGTGCTTCAAGTAGTAGAGAGCAACAATGTTGACCAAGTTAAGGTTAAAGTATTATTTGGCAGTAAATTATCTTCAAACAAAGGAGTAAACTTACCTGATACTAATGTTAGTCTGCCTTGTCTAACTAAAAAAGATTTAGAAGATTTAGAATATATCTTGACACAACCTGTCAATTGGATTGCTTTGTCTTTTGTTAGAAAGGCTTCAGATATCAAGGACCTTAAAGATAGAATTGCCGCAGTAGATCACTCTGCAAAAGTAATTGCTAAGATAGAAAAACCAGAAGCAGTATTTAATATCAAAGAAATTATAAAAGAGTCTGATGCTATCATGGTAGCAAGAGGTGATCTCGGTGTAGAAGTCCCAATGGAGCGTCTACCTAATATCCAAAAAGAGATCATCAAAAGATGTATCAATAAATCTAAGCCAGTCATTGTAGCCACTCAAATGATGGAGAGTATGATTACAAATCCAAGCCCAACTAGATCGGAAGTAACAGACGTCGCAAATGCTGTATTAGATGGTACAGATGCTGTAATGTTAAGTGGTGAAACTTCTGTAGGAAATCATCCAGTACTCGTAGTTGAAGCGATGAATAAAATCATATTACAAGCTGAAAAACACTATGAGCTTACCAGTAAAAGACCTAAACCGGATAGAGCATCAGAGTCATTTCATTCAGATATACTATGTATCGAAGCTTCAAAGTTATCAGATGAAATCAAAGCAAAAGGTATTGTTGGATTAACAGTCACAGGCTACACTGGGTTTAAATTATCTAGTTATAGACCAAAAGCAAGTATATATATATTTTCTTCTAAAAAGTATATGTTAAATACTTTAAACTTGGTTTGGGGTGTAAGAGGTTTTTATTATGATAAGTTTACTTCAACAGATGAAACGATTGAGGATTTATCCGCTATTCTAAAAGAGCATAAATTAATTAAAACTGGTGATGTAATCATTAATACAGGAAGTATGCCTCTATATAAAAGATTTAAAACCAATATGATGAAAATTACAGTAGTAGAATAATAGTATACAGTTTGATCACTAAAATTTGATACACTAGAAGATTGTTAATTTATTATACGATTATAGTACATATATTTTTAAGTCTTATTACATTTGCAACATCTAATAAAAAAGAAATCTATTAAAATGGCTGAAGCTAAAAAATTAGGAAAATATTGGGGTTATTTTGGTCTATCGGTATTAGCTTGTATCGCATTCTTAATCTTTGTTCCTGAGTGGTTTTGGGTGACTCTACCTTTTGTATTCACATATTTCGTCCAAGCAAAGGACTGGATGTAGTTGGCTAGTTGGCCCTTTTGCTGGTTGGCTTGTTATTGGAGATGTTTATACATATCTCAAACTTTTCTATGTTCTTGTATTAGTTGATTAAGTCTATCAGAAATATTTAATCCGCAGTAAACTGATAAAGCTATTATAAGTATAATCAAATGGATAAAATAAAAGTAATAGCCTTCGATGCAGATGACACACTTTGGGTAAACGAACCATTCTTTAGGCAATCTGAAGAAAAATTTTGTGCTATGATGCAAAACTATCTTCCACCTCATACTGTAGCCAAGGAGCTTTTCAACGTAGAAATTCATAATTTAAAAGATCTTGGATATGGAGTGAAAGCATTTATCATTTCGATGATTGAAACATCTTTAAAAATTTCTAATCACCAAATCTCCGCATTTGACATTGAAAAAATCATTCAAATAGGAAAAGACCAATTACACCAACCCCTTGAATTAATTAGTGGAATAGAAAACACATTGCATGCCCTACAAAACAAGTACAAACTAGTAATGGCCACCAAGGGTGATCTTAAGGAACAAGAAGCTAAACTCTACAAATCTGGTTTGGAAAGTTTCTTTCACCATATTGAAATTGTATCCGAAAAGTCTCCTAAAGAATATGCAAAACTTGTTAGCCATTTAGATATCCTGCCAGAAGAATTCCTCATGATTGGCAATTCGGTAAAATCAGATATCATACCAGTACTAGAAATAGGAGGGCATGCTTGGCACATTCCATTTCATACCACTTGGGCACATGAGATAGTCGAAGCCAAGGTAGATCATCCTAATTTTAAAGCTTTTGCAGCCATTTCAGAAATACTGTCTTTTCTTTAGATTATAAATTTATCGTCCAAATTTTGTTTATTTGCACATGAATTATTTATACATCAACAATTGGAATCGCAAAGAACATTTTCATTTTTTCAAGATCTTTGAAGAACCGTTTTTTAATAAAACTCATTCTTTTTCCAATCTAATTTTCTTAACAGTTCTAATAAAAAAAACACCCCAAAAAATAGCTAACGCGGGATAAACTATAAAACTTCCAGCATTATAATAGGCTGCCTCATCAATTTCTAAATGATGCATGTGTTGTATTGCTCTAGTCATACCACATCCAAGGCATTCTATATTAAAAAATAGTTTAGAAGGACAGATAGAGGTGCCTACGTCAAATTGATCGCTTGGCAAAAACCAAAACACTATAGGAACTAATAAAATAACAAATGCACTAAAGTATAAGTACTTAATTTTACTCAAGGCTTTTGTTTTTAGTAGTATTTTTTCATTTTTACTAACGCATGGATTAATCCAGGCAACCAACATAAAAGTGTGAGCACAAGATTAATAATCCAATCAGAGCCTTCCCAATCGTCAAAAAGCCCTATGGCTAACCACCCTAAGCCGATTATAGCCAAAAGAATATATAATCCCTTTGATATATCATCTGGTGTAGTCGATCCATCTTCGGAACTGTATGAGTTTCTAATAAATTTTTGAGCAACTTTTAATTGAATAGACTTTTTTATACCAAGTCTTTTCCCTGTCATTGCCTTATATTTTTTAGGTGTTAGTTCTAAAAAATCATTTAGGTTAATATTTGACATAGCAGGAGTTAGCTCCTGAAATTTTGGATTTGCCTTTAATTTTGCATTCCAATTATCATTGGTTGTTACAGCTCCTAATGTTATACTTAAAAATAGGAAAAAAGAAAGAAAAAATGAAGTTTTCATATTATTGTTTTTTGGTTTTCTTAAAAAAACATAAGCTATTTATAATTAATAAAAGTAGTGTCTCTTTGACGAAAGTAAAAATTATATTTCATTGTTTTGAATAAAATAGATTTTATTTAAAAACAATTATACTAAATGTTATGACCCTAACACTCTCCACGATGCAAACTATTCCAATATTTTATGATACGATCTAGCAAAGTTGGGTGATATAAATTGTTGGTATTCCAACTTATTGGGAAGAAATATAAACTCAGTTTTAAACAGACAAACAGAAACTTTAAATAAGGTTTTAATTCAAAAAAACAGTTTTTTCAGCCATTACAGTATACTATCTGTTGTCTAGGTTATTGATTTACCGTCCAAATTTTGTTTATTTGCACATGCATTATTTAGACATCAACAATTGGAATCGCAAAGAACATTTTCATTTTTTCAAGATCTTTGAAGAACCATTTTTTGGTGTGACAGTAGATGTAGATTGCACCAATTTGTATCTAAAAAGTAAAGAAACAAACACTTCTTTTTTTCTGAGATATTTGCATGCCTCATTGGTTTCAGCCAATAGTATTGAAGCCTTCAAATACAGAATTGAAAACATTGAAAAAGTAGCTGTTCATGATGTTATAGATGCCTCAGCAACCATATCTAGAGCAGATAATACTTTTGGGTTTAGCTACATTCATTTCAATTCTGATTTTATTATTTTTGCTCAAAATGCTCAAAAAGAGATCGATAGAATACAGAGTAGTAACTCCCTATTACCTCCAATAAATCAACAAAACTGTATTTACTTCTCCTCTTTGCCATGGCTTAAGTTCACTTCATTGTCTCATGCTCGAAATTTTTCTATTGGGGATTCTGTACCGAAGATATCATTCGGTAAACTGACCGATGTAAACAAAAAGAAATCACTCCCAGTATCTATTCACGTCCACCATGCATTGTGTGATGGTTATGACGTAGGTAGATTTGTAGAGAGATTTCAGGAAGAGTTGGATAGGAGCTGAATAGGAATTTAAAACCAGACCTAGCTATGGATAACTTCAAGCAACAACTAAAGTCCATGCATTAAAACTTTGAACACAAACAATGAGGTGTAGATACGCTAAATGGGAATGATACGATTATTATTTTTACGATATCAATCTCAAATTATTAATATTTCACAACCATTCCCTTGTATGTATTTACTTTTCCGTTGACTATCATGAAATACACACCAGGTTGTAAGAAATGATTCATCGAATGATGCTCCTGTAAAATCTCTGTACTAATCCTAATAGTTTTACCACTTGAATCCAATAAATGGATTTTAGCATTCTGGCCAATATCCGACGGATTCATACCACTAAAATAGAATTGATTATCTCCACTTGATGGGTTTGGATAGATGTTTAGCGTTTTCGACACTTCTATTTCCTTGATGCTGGTCGTTCCTACAGAAACTACTTTGCATCTGGATTTACTACACCCATTGGCTGTTTGTTGCACAAAAAGACATACGTTATATGCTCCCATAGATTGATATTCATGCTGGGGGTTCTGATTAGTACTCGTACTTCCATCACCAAAGCCCCACAACCAACTATCAGGATTTCCCGAAGTCTGATCATTAAATTGTACAATTAGGTTTGTACCATCCTTAACGGCTTCAAACTTTGGGCTAATCTCCAAACATGGGTTTCTCAGATCGAGTACCTCACAATAGCTGGCTACGCAACTATCTGACCTAATCTGAATACAAACAGTGTACATGCCTAAGGCAAATGAATGGTCAACATTTGAAATAGCATTAGAAATACTTCCATCTCCAAATGTCCAAAGGATCACAGTATTTATATCTTCGTAATCAGAAGTATTCGTAAAATTAAAATCAAGATCACTTTGTGTATAGGTAAATCCTGCTTTACAAACCGCTTGAGAAAACCTGACCTTATCACACTTCGTAGATGTACACCCCGCATCATCCGTAATTGTCAAACAAACTTCATAGACGATTGGATCAGAAAAATTATGCATTGGATTAGGGATATTACTAGAACTTCCGTCCCCAAAATCCCAAGCCCAAGCAGTTATATTTCCTGAACTCGTATTTGTAAATGTCACATCTCTTGTGGCAAAATTTATATCGTAGTTAAAGTCAGCTTGTACATCAAAACACGGATCACCACAATTAATACCAGAGATAAAAAACGATGATTTGCACTCGCTTTCAATATTATCATTTACCTGTATCGTCAAAGGAGAATTGTTGGCTGGCAGTTTGATTACAAAAGTATTCTGAGGTTTGGCAGAATATGCTTTATCAGATATTAGTTCCGTACCATTTAATGAAACATTGTATGTCCCTGTCAATCTACTTGTAGTGAATAAAAACTTAGCAGTCACCTCCCCATCTGCACAAGGATCAACAACTGTTATGTTTCCTGCCATTCCTAATCCTCCAGGTCCTCCATGTGGTATACAATAGTAAGGGTGTTCTCCTATTTCATCTAGAATAAGAATCCACTGCACACCTTTTTTTAAAAGACCTGAATTAAATGCAGATGGACCATTCACAACATCGGAGGTTACTGTATGAGGTATATTACCAACCCAATCAAATAAGATAGTATCCCCAGCCTCTACAATGAGATCTAAAGGCAAAAAGTCAAAGTCACGAACAAGTACAGTATGCTTAGTTTTAACTAACTTATAGTTAAGCCCAGCAATTTCACAATCGGTGGAACAATTTGTAGATGAGTAAAATGCACTTGCAGCACATATCGGATTGTCATCATCTTGTATGGTAACTATATGTTTCAGCCCATCCGCTGGCACTAACTTTGATATTTCATTATATCCATTACGGTTATCGTAAATATTAATTCCACCCAACACTATGCCATCTAAATATAGTTTGTAGCCCTTAGGACTACCTCCAAGAGCATCGAAGGAAATTCTTACCGCTTGGTCTCCTTCTTGGCAATGAGGAAGGACATGAATCAATCCTGATTGGCCTATCCCGCCTGGTCCACCATGTGGGATACAGTAGTAGGGGTGATCGCCCAATTCATTAATCACTACATCAAATGTGTCGCCTTTAGAAAGCAATCCACTATTCCAGCTATCAGGTCCATTGATTGCATCCGAAGTAGTAGTATGTGGTATATCACCTGTCCATAAAAATCGAACAGTCTCACCAGACCTTACGGTTAGTTCTAAAGGAAAAAAGTCAAAATCTCTAACTTTTATTTCGTGAATCACATCAGCACCCACATTTGCAATGAGTCCTTCTATTTTACATCCAGCTCCACAAATTCCTGTAGTCACTGATGTCGTATATGCACAGAAATTGGTCTCTAAATCTTGGAAAGTAATCAAATGAGTCAAGCCATCTCCAGGAAGACGAATAGTGCCAGTGTTAAGACCTACTGGGTTTAAATATGCAATTGGTTTGGTATTTAGTAATTTGCCATCGATAAAAACATTATAACCTAAAGGGCTTCCAGCGGTAACTGAAAAATTAAAATTTGTCAACCAAAATTCACCATTACAGGTATCTTTCGCAGTGATAGACCCTGCCATTCCAATTCCTCCTGGTCCACCATGGGGTATACAATAATAAGGGTGTACACCTTTTGTATTGATTACTACGTCATAAGCATGACCCTCTCCAAATAGACCACTATCCCACCGATCTATCCCAGATATAGCATCTGAGGTGGTAGTATGTGGGATCAGACCAGTCCATAAAAACCGAACTGTATCACCAATCAATACAGACAAGTCTTTTGGAAAGAAGTCAAAATCTTTTACTTTAACAATATGCACCCCTGACCCTCTGCCTATACTTACATCCGACATAAGGCATGGCACTGCACAGTCAGGAGTTAAAATCCTCATTGTATCTCTGCATGCCATCTTCTCTATATTACTCACTATAATATCTACTTCGTTACCTAACCCAGCCACATTTGTAGTAAAACTGCCTCGCCCTTGACTATCACTTTTAATAGGAGACGTATTGAGAAGATTTCCATTGAGAAATATATTATGACTTTGTTGACTTGTGTAAGTTGTGAAATCAACTGTCATCATTACAGTAGCACCTATGCACTCTTCAAAAGCAATATTTGTAATATTTGTTTGACAAGTATCGATGTTACACAATGGAGAAATAAAAGAAATAGAATCAAAGCAAGAAGGATTGCCAATGTCAGTCACTATTATTAAATGATTCATACTGTCACCAGGCACTGTTATTGAACCCGTAGACTTACCCAAAGGATTGTAGGCTAAAGGACTCTCTGGTAGTTCATTTCCATCTAAGGTAAGCATAAATCCAAGGCCACTTGATCCATCCGCAGTTATTGAAATATTTGCCAAAGCATTTTCGCCATCGCAAGCAGATGATACAAAAATATTTCCAGCCATACCAATACCACCAGGTGCACCATGTGGGATACAATAGTATGGCAAATCTCCTATATCTTGTGGTATAAACTGAAATGTCGATCCTTTGGAAAGTAACCCACTGTCAAAGCTATTTGACCCTATAGCTACGTCTGATGTAGCTGTATGTGGAATATTACCTGTCCAATCAAATATAATAGTATCCCCAAGTGTCACATTTAAGGAGTCCGGTATAAAATTAAAATCAGCTACTTTTACAATATGACTTGTATTCTGTCCAAATGAAATCTCTATTCCTTTAATGCTACAACCTGATTGACAATCAGGAGTAGTAATATTTGTACTTGATGTACAGGCTGGATCTACATCATCTACTACAGATATCGTATGGCTTTGATTATCTCCAGGTACATTTATCGTTATAGTGGTAGTACTACCAGTATAGGCATAGGATCCAATTAATGTGCCATCCACTGAAACACTAAAGTTGTTACCTTGATCAGCCGCTGTTATGGTCAAATTTACGGGTACTTCATTGTTGGCATT
>JBBKVK010000239.1:0-12815 GCA_037968395.1 Saprospiraceae bacterium
TTTGATTCTAAAGGATTTGTAGATTTTGATGGCGACGGTGTAACTTACCCAGCAGCAAAATCAGGTACAAAGACTAAGTATGCAAATGGCGATATCCAAAAGTGGGTACCAAGCTACAAGTCATCCTCAAAAGTATTTGACTGTGATGATCTTATGGCACAAGGACCAAATGGAGTAGCAGTAAAGATGAGTGTATGGGATAAGAAGTGTAACACAGACTTCTGTATAGTATACTTAACATTAGTTGATAACCAAGGAACATGTATCACAGAAGGAAGTAGAGTTGCAGGAAATGTAACAACAGAAGCTAATGAAGGCTTAGCAGATGTAACGGTAACGATAAAAGGAAATATCAATGACCTAACAAGAGTACAGACAGTAACTGGCACATATGATTTCGCTAACTTACCTCATGGGGTAGACTACGAAGTAAGTGGTGAAAAAGATGTAGATTACATGAATGGTGTAAGTACCTTGGATTTAGTAATGATACAAAGACACATCTTAGGGTTACAACCATTAACAAGTGCATACAAGTTAATAGCAGCCGATGTAAATAATGATATGAACATCAGAGCGAATGACTTAGTAGAGTTAAGAAAGTTAATCTTAGGAGTAACAAGTGACTTTACAGCAACAAGTTGGAAATTAGTAGATGCATCAGAAGCATTAACAATGACTACACCATTACAATATAGTGAAGTAGTATATGTTGATAACTTACAATCTACTGTATCAGGTGCTAACTTAATGGCAGTAAAAGTAGGAGATGTAAATGGTAATGCAAAGGCAAATATCAGAAGCAACACAAACGAGCCAAGAAGTGCTAAGACAATTACTCTACAAGCAGAAGAGCAAGTAGTAGTAGCAGGACAAACAGTATCAGTAGCAATAACAAGTGCAAACTTTAATGAAGTATTCGGATACCAGTTCACAACTGAGTTAAACGGATTAACATTAAACGGAGTAAGAGGAGGAGCTATTGAGATGACAGATGCAAATGTAGGAATTCCAACAAGTGGAGTAGTTACAGTATCCTATGCATCAGAAAAGGTAGCAACAGTAAGTGCCAATGAAGTATTATTCACATTAGACTTTACAGCTACTAGAAATGGTAAGGTAAGTGAAATGATGAAAATGACATCAAGTGTAACTACAGCAGAGTCTTACACAGGAGCTGAATTAAGTGTTAGTGATTTAGCATTAACATTTAGAACAGAAAGTGCAACAACTGCAAACAATGCATTATTCCAAAACGAGCCAAACCCATTCAAGACAGCAACAACGATTGCATACGAAATGGCAGCGGCAGGACAAGCTACCTTCACGTTATATGATGTAACAGGAAAAGTACTTGTAGTTAAGCATGAAGCAGCAGTTAAAGGACTTAATACAGTAGAATTTAATGCAAATGAGATCACAGCAAGCGGAATCGTTTACTACCAGATCGAAAGCGGAGATTACACTGCTACTAAGAAAATGATTATCATCGAATAATGATTCGATTGAAACAAAACTAAAGAGAGCCTGTTTGACATTCAAACAGGCTCTCTTTGTTTATTGTAAATGATTCTAGATAAAATTGGTTGGTTTGGAAATTATACTGGAGAATCTATTATACTTTTCTAGGTTGTTTATAAATAGGGACTGTTGAACAGGGTTCACCGTACATTACGCTTTGTGCTACACCTGTAAGTCTATTTTGTATATCTAAATATGCAGAAGCAGGGACGGGTTTTTCACTACAGCCCTTTACGACAACCCTTTTACCATCATATTGAGTAGTGTCTAGTTGATCAACAATGTTACGATAGTGCATTTTTAAATATTCTTCTTTTGTAGCACCATAAACTAAATGAGCGAAAGGTTGTGCTAAAGAAGACACGAGCATATAAGCCCAAACAGGAATAATTGCATCATTTGAACAAAAGACCAGTAAAATTTTATTTTCATATTGTTTCCATTTATGTTCTTTAAGAGCTATCCTAAAATCTTTTTCTTTTAGAATAAACTCTTTCCATAAGTAATCTTTTAAATCAAAAACGGCAATATCCTGTTTTGGAAAATATGACTCTAGATTAAATGTAATCAGTCCGCTATTTGCAACTCTATTTACTAATTCCACAGTTTATAATTTTTGAAACCTAAAGACTATTCTTCTTCTGATTTGTTAACTTTTATACTTATCTCTATGTTGTCAGGTAAACCAATACTGTTGTCAGGAAGTTCAAAATCTTTCAGTTTTGGCAGATCCTCCATGCTTTTAAGACCAAAGTAATCCATGAACTTATCACTTGTACCATAAAGCAACGGTTTACCAACGCCCTCACTACGCCCTTTAATTTCGACCAATTCTTTTTCTAATAGCTTTTGAACTGAGTAGTCACAATTTACGCCTCTAATACTTTCCATTTCTGCCTTACTTACAGGTTGTTTATACGCTATGATAGAAAGGGTTTCGAGAGCTGTTTTAGTTAATTTTTTATTAGTAATCTGTTTAAGATAAGTACCGATTACATTGTGATATGCCCCCTTACTCATAAAAGTAAAACCCTCAGATATTTCAACAATCTCAATTGCAAATTGTTCCTGATTGTATTTGGTAATTAAAGATTCTATCGCCTCTTCAATTTCATTATCAACAATTTCTATCTCTAGATATTCTATCAAAGTTGTTTTAATCTCTTTATAGCTTATAGGGCTATGAGCCGCAAAAATTAAGCTTTCTATATGTAATTGAAGGTTTTGCATACATTCTTTTCAGTCTCGCAAAGATAATTGATTTATCTTCGATACTTTGTTTTAACAGGGTTTAATAATTCTTAGTAAAAGAATTGAGTGTAAAAAAGTATTGTTACTAATCATTGCATGGCTTGATTTTTGATTAATAGAGATTAGCTATCATTTACAATATGGAAACTCATTTTGGCGTTATAAATACTAATTAAAAGCAATAATAAATGAAATTTATATCATTGATGGTTCTGTTTTTCTACTTGGTTGGGGGACTAACTCTTGACCTTAATGCTCAATCTAAAATAGTAGGAACATGGTATAATGTAGATGACGAGGATGGAAAACCAAAGTCTCATATTCAAATATATGAAAAAGATGGTAAGCTAGAAGGAAAGGTAATTAGATTGCTTCCTGGTGCAACAACCACTCATTGTAATAAATGTGAAGGCGACAACAAAGGAAAGCCGATTGCAGGAATGAAGATTCTTTGGGGGTTAGAAAAAGAGAGTGAGTTGGTGTTTGAGGATGGTGAAATACTAGATCCAAAAAACGGTAAAACATATAGTTGTGATATTGCTTTAGAGGGTTCAGACAAACTAAAAGTTAGGGGCTATATTGGGTTTTCATTATTAGGAAGGACACAATACTGGTATAGAGTGAAATAGTTTTATAGAATTACAATAATATTAAAATAAATTAAGTTATAGTATTATCTGTTAACTTGCTGAAAGTAAAGACTTTCTGCAACACAGGTGCCATATTAATCACCAATTAAATAGTATCTATGGATATAATTTACACTGAAATTACCCTTTTACGCTATTACTATTCTGAAACTGATTTATTTGAAACTTTAGAGGTTGAACATGCTCTTGAAGAGGATATTGACCTAAGGTTTGAATATAAAATGTTGGTAGAATCAATTCAAGAAATACCTACTTCAAAGTTTGGACCATCTCTGTCAGCCATCAATAATATATTAAGCTATAGCAGACAAGTAGTCTAGAATAAATCATAAAAAACGAAATCAAAAGCCCTTTAAATAGTTATTTAAAGGGCTTTTGATATAAAGTATTATCCAGCCCAGCCTTCTCTATCAAGACTTCTGTATTGTATTGCTTCTGCAAGGTGTTCTATTTTTATATCCTCTGATTTTGCTAGATCTGCAGCGGTCCTTGCTACTTTAAGTATTCTATCGTAAGCTCTTGCTGATAGTTGTAGTTTTTCCATTGCTGTTTTTAATAATATTGTTCCAGCTTTAGTTAATTGACAAACTTTTTGTACCATACGGCCACTCATCTGTGCATTGCAATATATGCCTTCTTCTCCTTCAAACCTTGCATGTTGAATAGCTCTAGCTTCTATTACTCTTTCTACGATTTGTCGACTTGTCTCCCCAGTTATTTGCCTGTTAGAGAGTTCGTCATACCCTACAGGAGTTACTTCTACGTGTAAATCTATTCTATCAAGTAAAGGCCCTGAAACCTTGCTTAAATATTTTTTTACTATTCCAGGCCCACAGACACATTCTTTTTCTGGATGATTATAATAGCCACAAGGACAAGGATTCATAGAAGCAATCAACATAAAACTTGCAGGGTACTCTACACTGATCCTCGCTCTGGCAATAACTACTTTTCTATCCTCCATAGGCTGTCGCATTACTTCTAGAACAGCTCTTTTAAACTCTGGAAGCTCGTCCAAGAAAAGCACTCCATTATGAGCAAGAGAGATTTCTCCAGGGGAAGGATTAGAACCACCCCCGACTAATGCGACATCACTTGTAGTGTGGTGTGGCGACCTAAATGGACGTGTTGTTATCAATGAATCGTTATCCTTAAGCAGTCCTGAAACAGAGTGAATTTTTGTTGTTTCTAATGCTTCGGATAATGATAGCGGAGGTAATATTGTTGGTAACCTTTTGGCTAACATGGTTTTACCCGCACCAGGAGGACCAATTAAAATTACATTATGCCCACCAGCAGCAGCCAACTCCATGGCTCTTTTTATATTCTCTTGTCCTTTTACGTCACTAAAGTCTACATTGTAAGTGTGTATGTTTTGCTCGAATATTTCTCGAGTATTGTGTTCTTCTGGTTTGAATGTAGAGTCACCATTTAAGAAATCTACCACATCAGTAAGGGAGTCCATGCCATAAACTGCTAGATCGTTGACAATAGCTGCTTCTTTAGCATTTGCTTTAGGAACAATAAGGCCCTTAAATTTTTCTTTACGGCTTTGGATAGCAATAGGCAATGTACCTTTAATCGGCCTGAGAGAACCATCAAGAGACAACTCCCCCATCATTACAAACTCCTCTAACTTTTCCATCATTACCTGATCCGTGCTTGCCAATATACCAACCGCAATAGGTAGATCGTAAGATGACCCTTCCTTACGGATGTTAGCAGGAGCTAAATTAACTACCAATTGCCTACGAGGAAAAGTTAGTCCTATATTATTAATTGCAGCTTCAATCCTTTGAAACCCTTCTTTAACTGCGTTGTCTGGTAATCCTACTAGGTGGTAAAACTTTTGTCCTTCGGCAGGCCTACTGCCTGAATTAACTTCTACTGTTATTGTAATAGCTTCTACTCCTTGTACAGCACTGGCATATGTCTTGGCAAGCATCGGTTCTTTTTGTTTAAATATAAATATAGTTAAAAGCTATAAAAGACACAAAAATAGATGGAAGTGATTTAACAAGATTTAAAATAAATTATCGTTCAAACACTTCTATGTCTTTTGATTTAATGATTAAGTCTGTAAACTTTCCTTTAAATCTTGTCGCTCTTACAATGTGATTGTCTATCCAGTGATAGTTGCCGCCTCTTGGTTTTCCTACAAGTAACCCATGATACTTAAAGCCGTGTTTAATAAGCCAAGTCTCAGTTACTTCTCTATGTTCTTCTGTTCTTGAAGTAAAAAATGTAATGATATGTCCTTCATCATACCATTTATTAAGTGTAGATAATGCATCTGGATATGGTTCGCAAGTTACCATTCTTTCAGGTTCTTCATTTGGCACGTCGTCAGTTATAGTGCCATCAATATCAATTAAATAGTTTTTAACATCCTCACCGAGAACGGGACTTATCAATTGTCCTTTTTCGTCTTTTAGCGTATTAAGAGTGTTGTTACTCATAAGTTTAAGTTTTGTAAGTTTCTTTTGTAGCACAAAGTTAGTTATTTTTATGTACAAACTTTTAAGAGTCAAGTGTATGGAATTGAAAAGCCGAATGATTGTTTAAATCATTCGGCTTTTGTGTGTGTTATGTATCACAAATGGTTTAAAACTTAAAACCTACAGTAATCAAAAAACGAGAATTTTTATTTTCAACATTTACTAGTGGATCTCTATCCTTATCAAGCACAGTATATGGAAGGTAACCTTCGCTGTATTCTTTCACTCTTAACCCCATGTCGATATAGAAATTGTCTTCTCTTAGTCCTATACCAAACGAGAGAGCACTATTTCTTTTGGTATCTGCATTAAATGCAGATTGTGATGATTCAAAGCCGGCTCGGAATCTAAATTTTCTAAACCCTAACTCAGTACCCACTCTTACATTTAGGGCTTCACCTAAATATTGAGTAATTTCTCTATTTAGATCAATTGTTTTTTGTGCTTCACCTGGGTCAGAGGAGTATTGAGTAAGGTCAACATTGCTGTTTGCATAATCTAACCATTCTACATCAGCATTGACAAAACCGACAAGTTCGTCTGTAATTTTATAAATACTACCTATACTACCTATTACTCTCCAAGGGCTATTTATTTTATATTTAAAACTACCATCTGGCGATCGACTTTCATACCTAAAAGACTCTGTAGTTGTATATGCATATTCTATATTAGTATAATAGTCATCATTTAAGGTGTACCAAGTTGGGGAATGTAAAGCACCTCCAAGCCGCAGTAATTTGCTTATTTCGTAAACAAATCCAGCTTTAAAGTTAATACCTGCGCCACTTGTATTTAGGTATTCAGTAAACTCTAAGTCATCAAAAAGGGATACCTCTGTATTAGGATCTGACTCATTGTATATTTTTGTTTCTTCAAATGAAACAAAAGGGACGCCAATAGAAAAACCTAAGTTCATTTTGTTTTTATATTTGCCACCCCAAGCAAAAGCTAATTCATTTATATATCCTGACTGATCGACAAATTGTGATTTTTTTATCGCTGTCCGTGGATCTTCTTGAAAATCGGTTTCGTAAAAATTATCTTCTTCTGAGTCATAAATAGCACCAACAACATAAGCAGGGTAAGCCCTAAAGTCATCTAGTTCATCAACTGTTTTTCCATTAGCATATTCAGCAAACTCTTCAGTAACACTTCCGGCTGTAGAACCTTCAAAATAGAATTTCTTATTTAGATCTGATATTTTACTAAACCCAATAGCCCAATTAGAATGAGTCCAATCAGATCCGTATGGGTTATTATTTATGACAACACCTATATTATCAATTTTAAAAGTAGAAGATGATTCATTAGAAAGTGCTGTTGGGTCTGCTTTAAGATAAGCCCTACTATCGTTAAAATTTAGTGATGGCGTAAACATAAACTCACCTTTAGCATATTCCCCAATTCCTGCAGGGTTGATATTGATCACAGAAAAGTCTCCCCCCATTGCACCAAAGGCACCGCCGACTCCAAAAGTTCTTGCCGTTCCACCTGGGTTACTTACAGACCACCTTACAGCATCTGCTATGTTTTGTGATTGAAGGTTAAGTCCGAGCAATCCAAAGAGAAAGAAAAAAAATAAGTGTTTTATATGTTTCATTTATATTATATTTATGTTAGCAATTAACCATAACCCAAAACGTATTATTTGAGTTTAGTCATATCTCGGTCACCATTACAATTGTGTAACGAACTTAAAAACAGAGTACTTAGGAAATGTAGAATAATTTAATTAGGCAATATCTTAATTACCACCTCTTTTTGAAGAACCACCTCTTGAGCTTGACCCAGATGAAGAACTTCTTGAACTCGATCCAGAAGATGAAGAGCTGGATCGACTTGATGACCCACCACCACTTCTTGAGGAAGACCTAGAGCTGCTACCTCCACTAGATGAAGAACCAGCACTTCGAGGAGTGCTTGATGGTCTTGTACTTCTAGAGGATGGTCTTGGGCTACTCGATCTAGTTGAAGATTTACTTGAAGACCCAGATCCACGTACATCACTTGAAGACCTTGTAGATCGTGAAGACCTTGTACTTGGTGAAGAAGGGTTTGTAGAGTTGCTTCTTGAAGGATTTGCATTGCTTGGTGATGTTCCTCTAGAAGGTGAACTTCCATATTTAGAAGCATCAGAGTTTCTTTTATAAATACTTGATCGCTTGCTACTAGGTTGAGAAGTAGATCTTTCAGAGCCAAACCCACTTGCATCTGGCCTTACAGAAGTCGTGTTTTTCTGAGGTGTGCTAGGGCCTTGAAGCCTTGGACCTTTTGTTCTTCCTTTTGTACTTGATGCTGTTGACCCACCATTTCTACTCCCATAGAAGGTGCCGTTAGGGTTATTATTTCCATTGTTATTGTTCCAATTGTTGTTATTATTCCAATTGTTATTATTATTCCAACCATTGTTATTTCCCCAATTGTTACCCCAGCCATTATTCCAACCATTGTTACCCCAGCTATTACAGCCGTTGTTCCATCCGTAATTATTCCATCCCCATCCGTTGTTCCAACCATTACCCCAGTTGTTAAACCTTCTTTGTCTGAAAGGACTGCCAAAGTAGATATTGACTGATGAACCGCCATAGTAGTTGTTACCATAGAAAGGATCATAATAGGTATTGTACCAAGGGTCATATGCTCCAAAACCAGAACACAAAAAAGGTGAATAGTAATTAGTGGTCACGAATGTTCTATTCCTATTGAACCTATTTATTCTACTAGAATAAGAATAGTCATAATCATCATAATAGTCGTAATTTTCACTATCATAACTTTCATCAGAGTCATCATAACCATATTGGTTAGTTGCTCCATCATTATACGATTGAGTAGTAACGACATCAGTAGACGTATAATCATCTGCATCATAATACAGGTCATCAAACTGAGCTGATGTAATGTTAATAACAAACATTACTAGTAATATAGGTAATAGGTTTTTGAATGTAGACTTCATAATAATCGAATTTAACTCAATAATATTGACACACTTTATTCTTTCGACTGCAATTTATTACTTTTGTGCAATAATTGCTGTTAAGGAACCATTAAAGTATGTTTTTTTAAAATAATTTAACTTTAAGAGACTCATTTTGAGCACTTTTGCACTAAGTCTCTAGTTTTATGACGTAAAATACTGCACCTAAGTTCAATACTTAACACTAACAATGAATAATTTAACAAGGATTTAATAAAAATGGCAAAAGAAATCACATCAAGAGAGGAAAACTATTCCGAATGGTACCTCGATATTGTTAAAAAAGCGGGACTTGCTGATAATTCTGCAGTAAGAGGTTGCATGGTTATCAAGCCAACAGGTTATGCCATATGGGAGAACATGAAGGCTCAGCTGGATAAAATGTTTAAAGAGACCGGTCACGTCAATGCATATTTTCCATTATTTGTACCAAAGAGCCTTTTTGAAGCAGAAGAAAAGAATGCAGAAGGGTTCGCAAAAGAATGTGCTGTAGTAACACATTATAGATTAAAAAACGACCCAGATAACCCGGGGAAGTTGATGGTAGACCCTGATGCTAAATTGGAAGAAGAACTAATTGTAAGACCAACAAGTGAAGCCATTATTTGGAATACCTACAGAGATTGGATTCAATCCTATAGAGATTTACCGATATTGATCAACCAATGGGCTAATGTAGTCAGATGGGAGATGAGGACTAGACCATTCTTAAGAACAGCGGAGTTTTTATGGCAAGAAGGACACACGGCACATGCTACTAAAACAGAAGCAGAAGAGGAAACAAATATGATACATAGGCTGTATGCTCGATTTGCGGAGGAGTACATGGCTATGCCTGTCATTATGGGTAGAAAAACGGCTAACGAAAGGTTTGCTGGAGCAGATGAGACGTACACGATTGAAGCCTTAATGCAAGACGGGAAGGCATTACAAGCTGGAACGTCTCACTTTTTAGGTCAAAATTTTGCAAAAGCATTTAATGTAAAATACCTAACTGACCAAAACAAAGAAGAGTTTGTATGGGCAACATCTTGGGGAGTATCTACAAGGTTGATTGGTGGATTGATAATGACTCACTCGGATGATGAAGGACTTGTTTTGCCTCCAAAGTTGGCAGAAACCCAAGTAGTGATAGTGCCAATACCAAAGCCAAAACCTGAGATAATGGAAGTAGCAGATAGAATTGCTGATGCGTTAAAAGCAAAAGGAGTGTCGGTAAAAATAGATACAGACGACAAGAAAAGACCAGGCTTTAAATTTGCAGAACACGAGATGAAAGGCATACCAGTAAGGATCGGACTTGGAATGAGAGACATTGAAAATAATGTAGCAGAAGTAGCAAGAAGAGATACAAAAGAAAAAAGCTCGATTCCTTTAGATGGGATTGATGACTATATAGTTAATTTGCTAGAAAACATCCAAAACAGTTTGTTTCAAAAGGCATTGAAGTTTAGAGAAGATAGAACCACTTATGCTGACACGATGGAAGAATTAGTTGAGGCATTAGATAATAAAGGTGGATTTGTCTATGCACACTGGGATGGAACAGATGAGTCTGAATTAAAGATAAAGGAACAAACTAAGGCAACAATAAGGTGTATACCAATAGACAATCCTCAGGAAGAAGGAAAGTGTATTTTGAGTGGGAAGCCATCCAAAGAAAGAGTAGTCTTCGCTAGAGCATACTAGCCGAGGTTACAGACCAATGAACTTATCGGCGTAAAAGCTAATTATTAAAAGATAAATTAAGATAAAATGAATTTTGAATTAGAAGGACTATTACATAAAAAATTCGATACCGAATCAAAGAGTGAATCATTTCAAGCAAGAGAGTTTGTGGTATCTACTGACGGTAACTACCCACAGTTTGTGAAGTTTCAGTTGACACAAGATAAGTGTCAGATAATAGATAACTTTAACGAAGGAGAAAAGGTAAAAGTACACTTTGACTTAAGAGGAAGAGAGTGGCAAGGACGATACTTTACCAACCTTAATGCATGGAAGATAGAAATAGGTGCTGCTGGAGGCGGACCAGATGTTTTTCCTGATTACGATACGCCACCTACGGGCTTTGATGAATTTGATGGAGGAAGTAAAAAAGGAAACAGTGAAGCTCCAGATTTGGAAGATTTGCCGTTTTAAAACAAGACCTCTCTCATAATTGAAAAACAATAGGGGTTGTATTGTTGCAGCTGCTTTCAAAGAGGATGTTTTCAGTTTTTTAACAGACCTTAATTAACATATAATTTATCCTTTTACAAACGGTTACAAAGTTTTACATCTAAAAGAGGGTCACCCTTAAAATGTTGATGTACATTTGAAAAAACATCACTAATGGAAAAGCGGAAAATTATAATATGGTCCGGGTTGGCTCTTTTTTGTATAACAACTTTTGGTTTTGTAATCAATAAGGACGCCCATAGTGTAATAAATCAAAAATATTCAGAAAAATTAGACTTTAAAGGGTTTGAAAAAAAGACAGCTTTTGAGTTCATTTATAAAGTGGATACGCGATTTAGCAAAACTATTACAAAAGAACAAATAGATGCAGCATTATCTGTCGAAGATGTCATTCCTCGAGAAGAAGTTAAAAAAGTAGGATCTTATCTTAAGATTCATTTAACCACATTTGTTGAAGACAGATTAGATTGGATTCAAGTTAGTTGCGAAGGAGCTTTATTTAATAAAGAACAAATCCAAATGCTGCAATCTATGGATTATAGTTCGAGTTTTTCTATTACAGGAAAGGTCAAAAAACTTGATACCCAAACCAGTACAATGATAGAAGATACTTTAATCTATTATATGACTGTTGTCCCATATAAACCTGCAGCCTATATGGAGGGAAGTGACGCATTGATTCATTATATTAAAACACAGAGTAGAGAAGCTGCCGCAATTGTAGATGAGAAAATAATTAGGCCGGGAAAAATAAGTTTTATGATCACAAAAGAGGGCGGTATTGGTCGAGCCAAGCTTACTTCTACTTCAGGAGACATTCCTCTTGATATTAGAATGCTTGAAGTTGTGAAAAACATACCAGGGAAATGGGATATTGCACGAAATGAAAGAGGAGAAAATGTTGACCAAGAGTTGGTGCTTTTCTTTGGGTTGATTGGGTGTTAAACCCTTATATGCATTAACAAATTCCAGCCTGCCTTTATCAAGTTGAGGTCGGCAAGAAATGCGGTCTGAAATAGCTTCAAAATTAGTCTTAAACACATGTTTTGTTTATTCCTTCATGATAGCGGTGCTATGATTTAGTCAGTAAACTTGCTTATTTTACTGCTCCTTTAACACTCGGGAAGAAGCCTTAACACATAGTTCGGGGTTAAAATATAAGAGATATAATCGGAAAAAGAACCCTATTGCTTCATCTCATAGGGTTCTTTTGTTTGCTAGCCCACCCACCCAGATTGTGTTAACCAACTTTGCATTGTTAGATTCTAATGAACAGCACAGGCTTTTTTTCTCAGCAAAAATTAACAACCAAATTAATAATCTAATGTCGTGATCGAATAGTTCAAAATCTACAGATAGAGCAAAAATGCTACTAAAGGAAAGGAGAGCTAAAGTAGAATAATATATTTTCATGACGTTAGATTGAGTTAAAATTAATCATGTTGAGTGAAATATCAAAATGATTAGATACTAATGATTGTATTTGAATCTTGGGGATAATTTATTAAAAGCAGAAAATTTACATATCATCGAAGTTAAGTATTCTGAAATTGCTTTTGAGATAAATTTAGCCAGATTTGGCTAAACAGAATTATTTTCTGTTTGACTTCAATAAACGACCATTATAAAGTCAAAACACAAAGAAAATTATGATTATATAAAATATATGCTAAGTTATTCAGCATTAGCTTCCTAATTATCTATTTAATATTTGATTAAGCGGTATTTAAA
>JBBKVK010000240.1:0-31962 GCA_037968395.1 Saprospiraceae bacterium
AAAACCTGGCGTCCTAACCGCTGGACGAACGGGCCTTGCTTTAAAAGCAGTGCAAAGATAGTAAGGAATTCATATTCACAAAATATTTAATAGTGATTTTAATTTATTTTTTCAGCTCAGCTTTATTTACTTCATCTAAGCGACTGTAAGCCAATGTCAAAGGAGTTTTTAATATTAAACTTATTTTAAGACTTAAGTAAGTAACAATATCTTTAGCTCTTCCGTTTTTATCTCGAAGCCATTTATTTAAATGTCTTCATTACCTTTAAATCTATTAAAAGGTTAATTTTGTATCACTATTAAAATTTAGCATCAGTATGAGAAGTAACTTAAATAATATTATCGTAGTAGGACTATTCCTACTAATTAGTGTCTTAACTATAGATGCACAAAGTTATAATTCGATATTAGGGGTAAGATTTGGTGATGATATTGCAATCTCTGCGGCTCAGAGAGTTAGTAATCATACTACCGTGCAGCTTAATCATGAAGTAGGATTTAGGAATGCCTCTCCTCAGACTTCAGCATACTTTATTAAGCATACTCCTATATTAACTAGGAGGCTTAATGTATTTGCTGGGGTAGGTGCTTTTGTCAAGTTAAACAATGGTATTAATGATGCTCCAACTATGGTCAATACTTATGGCCCTTCTGGGACATTAGGAGCAGAGTTTACTATCGGAAGACTCAATTTTGCTGCCGATTGGTCGCCAACCTTAAATATTAATAAGGATGATCCTAGTAAATTTAATGCTTCAACAGGCATCTCACTTAGATACGTTATTATCAAGCGTAAGTCCAAGATCAAGTCTTGGAGAGAAAAAATGAGTGATAAATACTTTAAGAAGAAAAAGAAAAGTAAGAAATAATTTAATTAGAACTCATCACTTTTTTCTTTGTAATACATTCTTTACTCTTGTAAGTCCCATTGCAGTTAACAAATGATTGGGTAAAGGAGTTTGAGTGGGCTTATTCCTAAGATTATAATATAACCCTAACTTTTTAAGGATTGGGATTTTATGAGTTTCTACAAACTCTATCAAAGTACCATCTGGATCTTCTGTATAAGCAAACCTTCCAGCAGCTTCGCCCATATCAAAGCTCTCGCCACTATCTACTGTAAATGGATGGCCCTTGCTTTCACAATATGCTTTTAGATGATTCATTTTTTCGACATCAAAACAGAGATGAATATACCCTAATTCGCCCCACATTCTATCTTGATATATCTTATTGGGTTGTCGATCTAGAGATTGGATCAATTCTATTTGTGAGTTGCCGAGTAATTTACTGAATGCCCCATTTCTTGGTTTAGAATGAGTAATAATGATTTTGTGATAATTGCCCGAATAACCCATTTCAGTATAAGATTCAATTGGTCCGGCACTTTCGTGTACTATTTGATCATACCCAAGTATATCTTGATAGAATAGTAAAGATGTTGCCATGTTTGTCACACCAACACTACAGCCCAATACACCTCCACTGTGCAAGTTTTTATTTTTATGCCAACTTGATGAAGTACATATTTTTAATAGATTCCCATACGGGTCTGACACAAAAAAGTACGGGTTTGTTTCATCTTGATAGATGCCACTTAGTATGTTTACACCTCTTGATTTTAGCAGGTCATAACTGGTTTGTATATTTTTTACTTTTATGATTAAAGTAGAAATGCCTAAATCCCCTGGGATGATTTCATGAATGGCTGCTTTTGGAAGGAAGGATGTATGGTTCCATATTTCGAGACCACCTCCGCCTTGATAATTTAGAGCAAGTACAGCATGTCTGTTACGAGGTTGACCATTAGTGTAAGGCAACATAAGAGCAGCTATTGCTTCTTCGTCAAAAATTGGTAAATCAAAATGAAAATGATCTATATACCATTGCCAAGCAGGGTAGATGTCATTAACTCCTATCCCTACTTGTTGAATGCCATTAATAAAGTAATCTTTCAAAACAAATTGGTTTATTTATCGTATCCACCAGCAAATAATGTAGCGGATACTTTTTTGAATGCAGCAATAGTTATATCTATGTCCTCCTTTGTATGCGAAGCTGTAGGAATTAACCTAAGTAGGATCATATCTTTTGGGATCACAGGATACACCACAATAGAACAAAATATATTGTAGGATTCTCTCAAATCATGTACCAAATTCATCGCCTCATTTACACTTCCTTTTAAGAAGACAGGAGTGACACAGCTATTTGTATTGCCGAGATTGAATCCAGCAGCTACTAAGCCTGATTGTAACATATTAGTGTTTTCCCAAAGTTTGGCTTTAAGCTGAGGATGTGTTTTTAACATCTCAAGTCTCTTCATATTGCCTAATACCTGTACCATTGGCATTGATTTAGCAAATATCTGAGAACGCATATTATACTTTAAAAACTTTATCAAGACTTTATTGCCCGCTAAGAATGCTCCTATGCTACCCATTGACTTGGCAAAAGTGGCAAAATATACATCAATTTCATCTTGTACTCCTTGCTCCTCACCAGCTCCAGCCCCTGTAGCCCCTAATGTACCAAAACCATGGGCATCGTCCACCATTAATCTAAAACTGTATTTATCTTTAAGTGCTACTATTTCTTTGAGTTTACCTTGGTCACCTTGCATGCCAAATACACCTTCGCTGATGACTAGTACACCACCACCCGCCTCTGTAGCTAACTTTTCAGCAGTTTGTAAGTGCTTTTCAAGACTTTCTATATCATTGTGTACAAAAGCTATTCTTTTGCCGCTGTGCATTCTCATACCATCCACTATACAAGCATGACTATTTGCATCATAGACAACTACATCTCGTCTAGTGAGCAGACAGTCTATGGCAGACATAATGCCTTGGTACCCAAAATTAAGCAATACAGCGTCTTCTTTTTGTACAAAGGCAGCCAACTTACTTTCTAATAAGTCATGATTGTCTGTGTTGCCAGACATCATTCGAGATCCCATTGGATAGGCTAAACCCCAATCTTGTGCGACTTTTGTGTCAATTGCTCTGACTTCCGGATGATTTGCCAATCCAAGATAATCATTGATAGACCAATTAATAATTTCTTTCCCATTAAATTGCATTCTATGGCCTAATTCCCCTTCAAGTTTAGGGAAGATGTAATAGCCTTCTGCTTCATCTGCATGCTGTCCTAGCGGTCCTAAGTCTTTAGATATTCTTTCAAATATGTCAGTCATTCTAAATTTTATTTTTTTATATTCTAGTAGTATTTTAGATAGATGTCTAGAACTGCCTTGATTCGTTTTGTTGTGAAGTAATCAGGCCATCCAGTTTATCATACCAAACAACAAAGGTTTAACTTTTTTTTATTTTGGCTTAACTTTTCCTAATATTTTCTCTAATAAAGATGGGAAATACCTTTTTAGGTAAATGGCATATATTTCCTTTCCTCCAAAATATACCTCCGATTTACCTTTTGCAATGGCTTTTTTTATACGATTGGCAAGGTCTAACGGTTCAAGTCCATTAGCAGTATCTACATCCATTGTGTTTTGAGCTGATCCATTACCAGTTAAAGCATTAATTGAAATATTTGTATTGATATATCCTGGACAAATCAAGGTAATTTTTACACCTAGATGGCCGACCTCTGCCCTTAAGCTGTCATAATATCCATGTAATGCATGTTTAGAGGCAGCATATGATGATCGATAAGTAGGTCCTAATTTTCCAGTGACACTGCTTATAACCCCAATGTGAGTTTTGTTGATGATGATATCTGGTAATAATGACTTTGTAATATTTATATTTGAAATTAAATTGGTTCGTATGAGTTGTTCTGTCACCTTAATGTCTGTATCTACAGCGAGTGATCTTTGAGATATTCCAGCATTTAATATAATAATATTTGGTGTTCCTAATTCATTTTTTAGCTTTTCAATCGCAATATTTGTAGCTCCAAAATCATTAACATCAAAGGGCAATAAAGTATAGTTGTCATTATTGGAAAAGGTTTGAGTTACTTTATTAAGTTTATCTTTATTTCTGCCACTTAATATTACCTTATAACCATCATCATGATACACTTTCGCTAATGCGGCCCCAATACCTGAGGAGGCTCCTGTTATCCAAATGGTTTTGTTATGTGTCATGTTTAATGTTTGGTTTTAATTCGCTAAATTGTTAAAATTGTATTACTTTCTATGCTTTTGTTAAAATAGTTTGATTTTTTTGCCAAACTTACGCAACGTATTGTAAAAGTTAATGATAATAAGTATATTGAATGCATATTTAGAATAAAATAAACATAACATAAGTGAAAATAAATTCAATTATTGGACTATTATTAATTATCATTTTGCTTGGCTCTTGTAGAAAAGACAATGATGCGACCATAATCATTGAAGAACAAATTGAGCAGCCAAGAATTTATCATGATGCCACTGTGACAGGAAGGGTAATTGATGAAAATGGCTTACCATTAGATCAAGCAGTTGTCACAATTATTGATAATGCTACAAGTTCAGACAATCTTGGAGAATTTACCATGGTGAATGTTAAAGTAAATGCGGCTGGAAGTTTACTGAAAAGTACTGTTAAAGGATATTTACCAGCCTATGCGCCGTTTTTTGTGGAAAGAAATGAGTTAATTGATGTTAAAGTCGTTCACAGATTGCCAAAATTAACAAAAGTCGAAACTGCAGATTCTAAGGAATTAACAATAACAAGTAAAATTACCTCTAAAATTGGTAATGCTCTTTTTGAATATAAGGATGGAAGTATTTTCATTGGCAATGCAAATATCTCAATTGAACTTATTGAAGATGAATCAATCATTCAAAATTACCCAATAGGTTTGTCAGCTAGAGATAAAAAACTAATGGTTGGAAAATTAGATGCGAATAAAATAGTATCGATAAATGCCTTTGATCAAAACGGGGACCTTCTAAAGTTAAAGTATGGTAAGAGCTTTACTGTAAAGATAGAGGATTCAGGAATTGGCTCTTTAAACTCATTTACACTAAGTGATTTAAAAGAGAGCTGGATAGAATCAGACAATGCTGTAACTAATGGAAATTTGACTACATTAACTATTGATAGAATGGATCCGATAGTATTTGGGACCCTTAAGACAACTAGCACTACTCAAGCTGTAATGTTATATCAAAATGGGGATGTTGCTGATCACCAACAATTCACAATTACAAGTGATAAATCTAAAATCGTCGGGGTAACAAATTCATTAGGTGAATTATCTATTGTTTCTAGTCTCAATACGACTCACGTTATTAGTGTGTTAGACATTTGTGGCAATGTATTAATGGATTACATCTTTGAATCTAAGGCCCTTGATAGAAATTTAGGTGAGATAACAATTTCAGGCAATAGAACGTCCATAAAATTTGACTTGATGAATTGTGATTTAAGTGCATATGAGCCAGCAGATGCTGGGATTGCGGAAATCACCTTTGGAGATAATAGGTATGTACAACAATCTGAGGGAAATGTTTTTGAATTAAAACTTCTTTACTGCAGAGAGGCATCTAATTTAACGATTAAAGATGGCTCAGATGTAATCAAAACTATTGATATAAGAGATTTTATTACAAATAGTAACGTTATTGACATACATAAACTATATTTATGTGAAGACGATGTAGCAGGTGTAATTAAGATAGGGGAGAAAATGAAAGTGTTCAAAAAAGATGAGTTTTATATATTAATAGAATCTGCAGGAATGTATAATCCACTGACTTTTACAGATGCATCTGATTTTACTTTAAGTCTTAACACCGCAGGCAGTGTAGGAAATTTTCAGGTTGATGATTTTAACAGTGCTTCTCCAGACTTAGTGGCCTGTAATGATAGTTGCGGCAGTTTACAAATGACGATTACAGTTTTTGGTCCCAATATAGGTGATAGGAGTGTAGGACATCTATTTGGCGAATTGGATGGTAAAATATTTATCGGATTTTTTGACGATACAAGATTTAATTAGGAGTAATTTAAAATTTGGATATAGACAAAGTCATATTAGGTTGTAAAAAGGGTGACAGACTCTCTCAAAAGCATTTGTTTGACAAATATGCCCAACTTTTCTATGCAGTCAGTAAACGATATACTCCAATTAGTCATGATGCAATGGATAATCTACACGATGGCTTCATTAGAATCTTTGAAAAAATTGAAACTTTTGACCCTACAAGAGGAAACTTTGAAGGATGGGGAAGAAGAGTTGTCATTAATTGTGCTTTGCAAAAACTGAAAAAGAAATCCCGATTGAATGAGATTTATCCTGATCAGCTATATGATAGCCAAATAGATGAATTTGATGTTGTTGATAAAATGAATGTTGATCATTTATTTCTAAAAATTGAACAACTGCCAGATGGCTATAAACAAGTATTTTGTCTATACGAAATCGAAGGGTATAGCCATAAAGAAATAGGTGAGATGTTAGGAATAAAAGAAGTAAGTAGTCGATCTAATCTAAGTAGAAGTAAAAAGATCTTAAAAGACTTAATAAATTTTGAAAATAATAAATATTCTAGTGCAATGAATACTAATACCTCTCATTAACCTACAATATATAGAATATGAATAATAAAAAATATAAAGAAATATACGATCATAAAATCCCAATGGATCTTGAGATGGAGTGGAGTATTGTTGAACAAAAGCTTGACAAAAGCAAAAAACGTCGACCTATAATCTTGTTTTTCAGAGGTTTTATGTTTGTAATGCTTTTATTGCCTTTTGGATATTTATTACTTAGTAATGATCCAATTTCTAGTGATAGTATCCTTTCTACTATGACTACGAATGCTGAAGGTATCAACGAAGAGGCTTCCCATCCTAATGAAAAAGTTTTGATTAATGATTTACCAGAAAGTAAAATTGAATTGAGTTTGAATAAAAAGGAGAATCAAGGAAGTAGTGTCTCGGATTCTCCTTTTATTAAAGCAAGTCAAAAAGGAGTTAACGATTATACTAAAAAAATTATAGTAGAGACACCACCTTCAAATGATGGTGCCAAGGTAGAGCCCATTGATCTTCAAATATTTGGAAGTTCAACCAATGATTTAGATAATGACACAAAAGAATTTTTCAAGAATGAAAGCCATAAAACGATTGATCAGTTAAGCAGTCTTAAAAGAATTAGTGGTAACATATCCTTTAATTCGTCTAAATATCAAATTAGTAAACCATATATAGATATAGACACGAAAGAGAAGATAGAACCTAAACATTATGTAAACTTAACTACAATGGTTGGATTTGGATCAAGATCTTCATCAATAGAAAACTCCAACAAAGCATATGTGGATCTTCGTCAGTCTACTGAAAAAGTGCTTGAGTCTTATAAATTTAGATTAGGATACGAATATAAGTTAAACAGCAATTGGGCATTAAGTACGGGTATTGATTTTGGCTCAATAGTAGAACACATGCAATATAAAGATGTCATAGAACGGAAGGGCAACTCATCAAACCAAGTAGTAGGTACATATACTGATTATAGTGGCAAAGTTGAAAGCCTCAAAGGAAATCAAGATTATTTTCTCGTATATGATGTAGAGGTATCAAGTTACAATAATATAAATAGTGTTTCGATCCCTTTAAGTGTTATATATTCCATTCAAAGCAATAAACTAGTCTGGAATTTATCCACGGGTATAGATAAGCCTATTTATACAAGCTATAAGGGCAAATTAATAGATGAGAGTAAATTACCCCTAAATTTTAAGGAAATTTATAATTCAAAAATATTCAATAGTCTTAGAGTGCATCATGGTGTGACCATTGATTTTTCATTTTCAAAACACATAAGCTTAGGTGCAGGCTTATTAGTAGAATATGATCTAAAAGATCGAATTAGAGTGAATGATATTTCTCATTCATATGGGTCACTATTTGGTAGTTTAGGCTTAAAATACAGTTTATAACAAAACAGTAAAACACATTTAGAAATGAATATCAAACTACTTCTGGCATTTTTATCACTAGTTACTTTTGATTTTAGTGGATTCAATTCTATTTCCGACACTAGGGTGGATGTGCAAGCAAGAATAGTGACTTCAGATACGCTAGTGTTTCAATTATACAATGATTATTTAGATAAGAATGATGAGCTTAATATAGATATATTTTCACCTAATTTTAATGATATTCTAGGCTTTCAATTTGCTTTCGAAATGGTGGATTTAGAATTTGTGTCTGTAATTCCAGGTAGTATTAATCTAAGTATAGCTAATTATAATTGGAAATCAAATACTCAGAATCTATTAGTGTCCTATTCTGATGCAGAAGCCCATAACGTTGCTCCAGGAGAAATACTGTTTTCGGTAAAAGTAAAAGCTAAAAAGAGTGGATACGTCCAAGATGTATTGTCGATTAATGAGAGTGCTCTGACATCTGAAGCTATATATTTATCGTTTGATAATACTTCAATTGTGTTGAGTTTCGACTTTTTAGAAAGAAAATCAACAGATGTAATAGAATCAACAAAAAATAAGTCCATAAAAGTATTCCCTAATCAATTAATGCAAGGACAGTCTAAGGTAACTGTGGAAGGTATAAACATACTAGACGCCTATCTATATAAGTTTAATGGCTCCTACCTTAATAAATGTAATAAGATAGATCAATCGACAATAGAAGTAGGAAAATTATTGCCTGGTATGTATATATTAAAAATATATGATGGGAATAAATACCACAATGAAGTAATAACAATAATTTAAAATGTAGAAGACAATTTATCCATTCCATTAAACCACCACTTTTTTCAAGCACAACTAACAGTAAACTTGAATTAAGTTTTAGAGCCCACTTGTCTAAAGTAGGGCTCTTTTTATTGCATGTTATAGAAATAAGATTGTTTAAACAAATAAGTGATTAAGAAAAGATAAATATATATATTATTTTTTGAACCTATGGTTAATCAATTTATTGTAGTCATTATTAACATACATTAAAATGGATTGATCGGGAATTAACTATTTGTTTATAAATCACTTCATAATATATATTAAATTATACCATCATTTATTGTTACAACAACTCTCCATCAACCATAAGTTATATGCAAATAACCAATCTTAAAATTCTTTGGTATAATTATTGAATTATATTCTATTGATAAATAATTTTTCAGGTTGCGAATCAATTTTGATTGGAGAATCTGTAAGAAAAGTTACAAAATTTGAATAAGATATAAAATAATTGTCGGTTTTTAGGCATTTAACTTCATATAATTCTAAATTTCGTGACCATAGTATAGCTTTGCAGTCAAATAGTTCGTAAAAGGAAAACTCCTGGCGGATTGTTATACTATCTATACTACCTGATAATTTTCTTTTAACTTTTTTTATTTAATAAAAATTATCAAAAGATAATGAATCAAATTAAAACATTTTTAGCTCTAATGATTCTATTTTTTGCATTTAATGCAAATTCTCAAATAGATTCAGTAGATTACTATCTTTCGTATGATACAGTTATGTGTCGATACGATTGTTATTTCATTGTGACATCAGGGGATGCCTCTGATCCAACAGACAGATTGCAATTTAATGCTCAATATTCGATTGTAGTTCCACATAATACTACCGTTACTATGGCACAATATTACATGCCACTAATTGGTAATATTAACTATGATGGAACTCTTCCTATGCCTTGGACATTAAATTCTGATTTTCAATACTTCCCAAATACGGAACAAGATTTTTACAGTATTACTCCGAATTTCAATTCTAATGATTCTCGGTATAATGATTTATATCCTGGTGATACAATTAAGATATTTAGTTTAAATATCTCACCAACTACAAATTGTGGATCCGAGATTAGGATATGGAACAATGTTTCTGATCCATCCTCTTCTCATCCTGATATGGATGGTAGAGATTTTGACAACGGGTTTACAATCGGTAGTCAAGCTCAAAGATATAATCAAAATAGTGCTCAAAAATATCCTCCTGTACCAGTTGTATTGAATGTAGACAATAGCTGTTCGAGTGGTATTGAAATAGATTTAACCGCTGCGACTTCTTCTTGTCAATCTCCCTTAACATATCAATGGACAGGTCCAGGTTACTCTTCTACAGATGAAGATGTAGACCTACCTAGCGAGACAAATCCACAATCTGGAGATTATAAAGTTGTGATTACAGATGCATTTGGCTGTCAAGACTCTATTACTGTGTTTGGTACAACTAAACCAGATGCAGGACCAGATCTTACAATATGTGCTGGTAACGTAGATACAATATATGGAACAAACCCAACAACAGGTACTTGGAGAAAAGTAGGTAACCCTTCTGGAGTTACTGTAAATAATATTGGTGGAGGTGCTTCATATATTTCATTTGGAAACGCTACATCAGGAAACTATACTTTTATATATGAATTGCCTGGATGTTCTGATACCATGATTTATACAGTAGACCCTAAACCAATTGTTGGTTATACTGGTCCAACACAAGTATGTGCTTTAGATACAAGTTACTTATTTCCAACAACGGGTGGTACATGGGTAAGTGTTGATCCTACTATTGCCTCAGTAAATAATAGTGGTATGGTAATAGGATTGAAGAGTGGATCAACAAAATTCACCTTCACTAATTCAGTTACTGGATGTAAGAGCACTACAAATGTTGCTTTAACAGTAAATGAAAAACCAAATGTCATTATATCTGGTAGCCCTGCTGTATGTATTGGAGGGACTACGACAATTTCTCCAGCTGTAGGCGGTACATGGAACAGTCTTACACCGTCAATTGCCGTTTATAGCGGCGGTGGAATAGTCACTGGTGTTTCTACGGGTACTGCATCTTTTATTTATACAGATGCTTTATCAGGATGTGATTCAGATACATTATTTATTCAAGTTAAAAACAAACCTTCTGTTAGTATAACAGGAAATGATACCATATGTGTATTTAATCAAACTACACTAAATCCTAACACAGGCGGAGTTTGGAACTCAAACTATCCTCTTGTTGCGGCAGTGACAAATAGTGGTGTTGTAACAGGTCTGACACCTGGCATCTCTACTTTCATTTTTACAGATTTATCTACTCAGTGTTCATCTTTGCCTACTGATACGGTTTGGGTAACTCCTGGACCAACAGTAGCCTATAATGGACCAAGAAGAATTTGTGTTCTTAGTACAACTAATGTTACTCCTATTACAGGCGGGACTTGGTCAAGTAGTGATACTACCATAGCTAAAGTCACAAATAATGGTATTGTTACTGCTACTGGACAAGGGATTGCAACCCTTACTTTTACGGATGCTGCTACAGGTTGTACTGCATCATTAAATCCAGGATTAATTGTAGACCCAATACCTGCAGTAGGTGTAGATGATGATACTATTTGTGTTTCGGAAACAACAAATTTAATTTCTCCTAATGGAACGTGGACGAATCACACAACAGCAACTCTAACATTAAATTCCGGACCTAAAACCATTACAGGTAAAGCACCTGGTCTTGGAAAATTAACTTTTAAAGCACAGTCTGGTGGATGTGCATCTGATACATTATATGTTGTAGTCAGACCTAAACCAGTAGTAACATTAACTGATGCAATAATTTGTGTTGGAGCGACTACAACTGTTACACCCTCCACAGGAGGTACATGGTCGGCTGTAGACGCTAATATTGCAAGTGTTACCAATACTGGGCTTGTAACAGGAAAGAATGCAGGGTTTACTACTTTCAAATTTACAAGTGCAGCTACACAATGTAGCTCAGACCCAACTACCCCTATCGAAGTGAAGCCAATACCTCCTGTTCAAATTACAGGCGACAATGAATTGTGTGTTGGTGAATTTTCATCTTTAAGTCCTACGACTGGAGGTACATGGGTAAGTAGTGATAATACAATAGCTAGTGTTACTAATGCTGGTATAGTTACGGCTATAAAAGCAGGAGTTGTTACATTTATTTTTACCGATACTAATTCTGGATGTGTTTCAAAGAAAACATTACCAATTACTATTAAAGAAATACCTACTGTGGCCTTTTCTGGTCCTAGTTCAATTTGTATTGGATCTAACACTAACGTTAGTCCTGCAACAGGTGGAACGTGGAGTAGTAGTAATACTTCTGTAGCTCAAATCACAAATGCAGGTTTAGTAACTGGATATGCTGCTGGTACTGCAACATTGACTTATATAGAAACAGCTACTTCGTGTCCAGGTCCTGATTTAGTCGTTACAGTATTACCTAAACCTATCGTTAGTATCTTAGGTCCTGATGAATTATGTATTGGAAGTACAATCAATCTTTCTCCTAATACTGGAGGTGGATGGTCTTCAACAGTTCCATCTGTTGCAAGTGTAACCAATGCAGGTTTAGTAACCGCATTAGCTAACGGAACAACAGAATTTATTTTTACAAGTGATGTCGGTTGTTCATCTGATGCTACTGATCCTATAATTGTAAATGATGGCCCTACTTTAATATACCCTAACATGGAAATGTGTATAGGTGATACATTAACTCTATCACCAATTACAGGAAATTGGGAGTCTAGTGATTCTACTAAAATATTACCAATTGGAAATGGAAAAATAGTGGCTTTAGCTGCAACTGACAATAATGGACCTGGCTTGTTTATGACATATACAGATACTATCACTGGATGTTCTACTTTAGATACAGATCCAATGAAAGTAAATCCTATTCCTTCTACAAACTTGCAAGATCACGAAGTTTGTGTAGGTAGCCCTGTTACAATAGCTCCATATGGAGGAGGTACATGGCAAAGTTCAAATACTACCATTGCTACGATAAATAATCAAGGACAAATTACCACTTTAGATACGGGTAAAGTTGTATTTACTTATACAAGATTAGCAACAGGATGTAAATCCTTACCTAGTGATACATTAACTGTGACTGATGGACCTGCAATAACTAGAGCCGAGGATGAGCTTTGTATTGGAGAAACATCTTCATTGACACCAACTACAGGAGGTACTTGGACTAGTTTAAATCCAACTGTGGCTTCAGTAACTACTTCTGGAGCGATTACTGCTTTGGCGGAAGGGTTAGCAGTGTTTAAATTTGTAGAAGACGTAACTCTTTGTTCTTCTAAAACCGATGATGCATTAATAGTTAACGGAAAACCTACAACTGTATTACAGGGAGATTCTATAATATGTAAAGGTGGATCTACTCAGTTTACTCCTAGTTCAGGAGGAACATGGACAAGTTCTGATCCAAGTATTGCTACAATTACAAATACTGGATTAGCTACTGGTGTGGAAGTAGGAAATGTTACTTTTTACTTTACAGATGATAAAGGATGTCAATCTGAAAATACTGAGATTGTAAGAGTAAGTGGATCTCCAATTGCTGAGATTACTGGCCTAACAGCAATATGTATAGGTGCAAAAACCACTTTATCACCTTCTGCTGGAGGTACTTGGATAAGTAGCGACCCTAGTGTGGCTTCTGTGTTAAGTAATGGTGTTGTAACTGCTATTGCTCCGGGTATAGTTACTTTCTTATTTCAAGAAACAGCAACTGGATGTAGTGCAGAATCTACTACTGGTGAATTAACAATTAATAATTGTTTAGACCCTGACTTTAATGTAACTTATGTTGATATACCTGTTCCTGGAGATGTTAGTACAAACGATTTAGTGACTCCAGGTACTACTTATGGACCAAATCCATCGTTAACGACTAAACCTACAGGAAGTGTTGAAACTTTAGTTTTAGGAAACGATGGTCAATATACCTTTACAGGAAATAAAGTAGGAGTTTATGTGTACGAAGTTCCAGTTTGTGTGCCGCCTTTAACTGCTGGATGTGCTACAACTACTTTGACAATTACTGTATTAGATCATTTGTCTCCAGCTAATGGACCTGTTGCGAATGTAGATTTAGCGACAACAAATATTAATACTTCAGTAGAAATTTTCACTCTTTCTAATGATAAATGTCTTGTTACTTTAGGATGTAGTTTAGATCCAGCTTCGGTTACTATTATTGACGCACCTAATCTGGGCACAGTTGTAGTAGATCCATTTACAGGTAATACTACTTATACGCCTGATAATAATAAAATAGGTGTTGATACATTAACTTATCAAGTATGCGTAACTGGTGATTTAACTAATTGTGCTATAGCAAAGCAAATAATTGTAATTAATTCGGTTTCAGCTATTAACAGTACTGTTGCAGCTGATGACTTTAATAGTACTTCAGAAAATCAACCAGTTTCGGGTAATGTCAAGACAAATGATATTGATCCAGAAGGTGACAATCAGACAATAACAGCTTACTCAGTAACTGTTCCAGCTGGTACATTAGACTTGTTAGCTGATGGTACTTATACATTTACACCTACAACTGATTTCTTTGGACCGGTTGATTTTCCTTACACGACATGTGATGATAATGTCTCTGTAGCTTGTGCTGATGCAACTTTACATATATTGGTAGTACCAGATCTTGCTGTGGTTGTAAGACTATACCTTGAAGGTGCTTTGATGAATAATGGTAATGCTAAGGGTACAACTCATACTAGACCATTAATGAGAGATAACTTAAGAAAGAGCCCATACAATAATAATAACTATATCCCTGCAACAGACCCTTATGAAGGATATCAGGATGTAGCTAATTATTACTATTTATTTAGCTATAATGGTAATACTCAGTTTGCTTACATGGTAAATAAATACAGTGAGACTAGCGTAGGTACTGCTAATCAATTTAAAACTATTCCAGATTCTGTTTCAATTTTTGCAGTAACTGGTGAAGATGCTATTGTTGATTGGGTTTGGGTTGAGTTAAGAGATAAAAATGACAATGAGTCGATTTTGGCTAGAAGATCTGGACTACTTCAGAGAGATGGAGATGTAGTAGATCTTAATGGGAAAAGAAGCTTAAGGTTTCCTGGTATTGCTTGGGATGACTATTATGTCGTTGTAAAGCACAGAAACCACCTTGGAGCAATGACTGCAAATGCACAAACTCCAAAACAATTAAATACATTGGTTAACTTTACTACTCCTAATACCCCTATTTTTGATAAAGGTGTGGTTGTGACTAATGGTGGTATTACTGTTGATTATACAGGGTTGGCTCAAAAGAAGAATGCCAAAGAAACATATTTTGCACTTTGGGCTGGAGATTTTGATGGTAACGGAAGGATCAAAGTTGTATCTCCTAATGATGATATGAATGAGATATCTTCACAAGTATTAAATTATGTGACGAATGTAACTTTAGGATCCAATTACGATTTTGCCTATGGATATAGACAAGCAGATTGGGATTTGAATGCTAAGGTAAAGTTTGATAATCCAGATGATGATAAAAATATGTTATTTGCATCATTATTATTCTATCCATTAAATGTGGATCTTGCAGCTAACTATGATTTATTCATTGAGCAGTTGCCAGAAATGGATGTAGATTAATCATATTATAATTTGATATAACGTGTGGCACGGTATTTGAAAAAGATATAGTAAATAATAAGTGACCTATATGAGATTTAAACATCTCATATAGGTTAATTAACAACAACAATAAAAAATTTTAAACGTGAAAAATATATTAACAGTTTTCAGCCTTTTATTCCTTACAGGAGTAGCTTTTGGTCAAGTGCAAAAAGTTAATTATGGAATAAAATACAACCCAACTACTTGTTTATTTGACTGCTACATGAAAGTAATGGAAGGTCAGACTAATAATGATAGAGATAGGATACAATTTAATTCACAGATTTCTGTAGTAGTTCCTACAGGTAGTCAAGTGACTCTTGCATCTTCACATGCTCCTTTTGTAGACAATATTAAGGCAAGTAGCACTAAAGTAGCACCATGGACAATATCAAACTTTAATTATGCTCCAGTAGCGAATGAAAAGATTGATATTTATGGTATTGTACCAAAGACATACCCCGTTGCTACCTACAATGACCTTAAGGATGGAGACGAAATAATATTGTTTAGCTTGAGCATATATCCTATTGTGGATTGTGCAAAAGATGTAAGAATATTTGATATTAATCAAGATCCATCATCTTCAGATAAGGGAATGAATGGTAGTGATTTTAGAAATGGATTTACTATTGGTGGAGTTGAACAAAAATTTGGTGCATTTGATGCAACCGTTACCCCAACAAATGATTTTGTACAAGACTTTAAAATAGTCTATGGTAAGAAGACCAGAGTTTCTTATACTTTAAATAATGATTTGTCAGATTGCCAAAAAGATTTATCTTATACATGGAAATCTCCAAATGGAAAGGTGTTAGGATCTTCAAAAGAAGCTCCATCTAGCCTTTTTGATAATGTACAAAGCAATGGTAAGTATACTTTAGAAGTTAAAGACGTTAATGGTTGTGTAGATTTAGTTGAGTTTTCTCCAATCAGTTCAAATACTCAAGTGAATGTAAACAGTGGAAATGGTAGCATTTATGGTTCTTCAACAGGAACAAACGATTTTGATGCAAGTGATTTATCAGTATCAATATTCCCAAATCCAGCAAAGGATTTTGTAAATGTATCAATACTTGCACCTAGAACTGGTAAAAATATTATAGGTTCAATTACAGACCTTTCTGGTAAAGTGGTTCAATTAAATGTATTAAATATTTCTGGTACAGGTACTGAACAAAATGTGAGAATACCTTTAAATTTAGTTTCAGGTATATATAACTTAGGTCTTGTTAGTAATAATGAAAATTTAGGTACTTACAAGCTAATTGTAGTAGAATAAAATGAATATTGACCTGTTAACAGGTTACATATATATAAAACTAAAAAGGCTTTCCATAATTTATGGAAAGCCTTTTTTAATTAAAATATACTTATAAGCCGGATCCTGTTCTTCTAAATAATTAGAATTACTCATCATTTATCTATTCTGCCTACCCCTCTAGGAGGATCATAAGATCTCTCAAGCGAATAGCTTTTTACCATAATAGGCACCTAGATATACATGACATTTCAACCCGTAAGGTTTTTCCATTACAAAAGTTACCTTTTGTAATTGTGAGCTCTTACCTCACATTTTCACCCTTACTCCAAATAATTGGAGCGGTATAGCTTTCTGTGACACTTTCTGTATCTTAATCTCAAAAGAGAATAAGACCCCAATCTTTCGACGGTACGGTATCCTACGTTGTCCGGACTTTCCTCTCTGTACAATAGTGCAGAGCGATGAGTCAGTATACTAATTGCAAAGATAATGCAATTATGACTTATATGGTTATGTGTGGATTATTCTTCAAATAAATGTGCTATCTAAACCAAATGTTTTGATAGCAAGTGAAACACAAAATGAATTTTCAACCCTAGTTTTGAATATATGCCACTAAATCAGACAATTGTTGATCACTGAGTTTTTCCTTAGTGTATTGTGGCATGTATGATTTTTTGCCAGCCAAAGTTGGTACACCCCATCTAGTAACTTGGTAAATAGAATGGTTTGTAAATTTTTTAATGTCTTTTTTTAGGAAATTTAAAGACATAGAGGATTTATCTAAATGGAGATAAGAATATCTACCATTTTTATGACAATGAAGGCAAGAAGCCTCATATATTTTTTCTCCATTTTTGATGTTTCCATTTAAGCCAGTACCAGCTTTTCTATCTGCAGGAGGTGGAATAAATGTTGCAGGTGCTCCGGATAGATATTTGCTTTTCACTAAAGCTAAACGTTGATCATTAGTTTTTTCATCTGAAATCAACTCCGTATCATTTAAATTTAAATCAGAAGTTTTGAGTTCTAGCTCCCATAGATATGCTAAGACAGATTCCAATTCCCATTCTTTTAGTTTCCTTCCTTGAGCACACTCTGTAGCACATAATTGTATGGCACCTCTGATGTCATTTCTTGCTAATTTCACTAATTCTCCATATTTTTTGTCATAGTCTCCATTATAATAAGTCTCTCTATTGACAGCTCCATATAGAGTAGTGCCTTGCAGATATGGCATGCCTTTACTAAAAGTATAATTTAGTCTTGCTTGAGGGTCAGTTATTGCAAGATTTGGGTCTTCTCTTAGGGTATTATGACAAGAAGTACAAACAAAATGCTTGCTTTGTTTACGTGTTTTCTTTCCATTGGACTTTATAGCAAATCCTTCGTTTATTATGGTTCTACCAGCTTCTACCGATACTCCTTTAATAGTAAAGTTTGGTTTTTTGGCAGTAAAATCAGCTCCTAATTTTGATTCTAATTGCGAAACAGTTTGATTTTCTTCTGTTATATCTCTAGAATTAATATTTCCTGAAATATACAATCCACCAGCAAGTAAAATGATCAAATATTTTATCATATATTAAATAATCTTGATATTGTAAAACCTAATCTAAATTCTCCATCCATCCAATTTGATGTGGTATAAGGTATATAGTCTGTTTCAGCAAGGCCAGTAGCATTGGTAAAATTGAGTTGAAATACGTGTCCTCCTCCTGTTTCCCATTCTAATGCTAACCCTAATGGCGGGTAATACCCATTTATAGGTTTTCGCAATTCTGAGAATGGTAATCTTCCTTCTAATAATATACCTAATACTTTGGTTACTTGTATCCTTGCCGCTCCTGATATACTAACAATTGTATTATCATCTAAAGAAGGTACAATATTTCTATATGTCCAACCACCAGCTAATTGTAATGAAAATCTTTTAGAAAATTTTCTAGCCAGGATTAACTCCATATGATAGGATAATCTATGTTCAGGTTTGGCAAAATAATTTAGGACACCTTCGGTCGAACTCTTTGGCATTGTACTAAAACTAGTCATACCATAATAAGCTATGCTTATAGGTTGGTTGCCCTTTGCTTCTTGATTGATAAATTTTACTTTAAATATCCCATTTATATTTTGCTTTAAGGGCCCAGATCCTTTGGTTCTGTTTAGACCAATCATTGTATTATTGTTTAGGCCATATTCAAAACCTATCATAATGTCTGAAGCATTCTCTAAACCAAAAAACGTTTGCCAACCTCCTGCATTTCCTGAAAAATCGCCAAATCTGTGGCCGATCCTTACATCAAGTTTGCCGGCCTCTAAGGTCTCTGTACTGTGAGAATTGATAACTCGGGTGTCTTTAAATGTTTGATATACTTTTTCTTTTTGAGCGACACTTAGTGTTGAAATAAACAAAAAGGTAAACACTGCAATCTTTTTTATGTACATAATGTATCGAATAGTTATTTCAAGTAAAATTAAATTATTCTTCTGGATATCCAGATTTTGCCCAGCAATAAATTAGCTCTATTTCTTGTTGACTGAGTGCTTTTGGTTTACCAACTGGAGCATATTGAGGAGGCATTTGTCTTTCATCTAATACAAGTTTCTTAAAAAGGCCATTATCCAATTGTTCTTTTAATGAAATATATGAGCTGTGATTACCATAAACAAATCCTGTAACGTGACATCCTGAATATGCACATGATTTATCAATGATTAATTTGACATCAGCATTGTATGTTGTAATATCATCACAATTATCGATTACAACTGGTAATTTATCTTTTGTACAAGAAGAGATAGCTATTATTATAAAAAAAAAGCTGCCTTTTAGAAATCTTTGCATTATTCTTACTGTTTAAATAATGATTAATGAACTGCAAAGATATTTGATTAACTAAAATCTAATATTATTGTAGCAATAAAATTCAAAATATTAAAAAATAATTAAATGTATCCATTAGAATTAACTGCCCCAATAGCAAAAGATCTTACTGATTTTGGTTTTGAAAGCTTACAATCCGTTGAAGCAGTAGACCAGACATTATCATCTAAAGAAGGTACAGTATTACTTGTTGTAAATTCTGTTTGCGGATGTGCAGCAGCAAATGCAAGACCAGCTGCAAAGTTTGCAGTAAAAAATGCTAAGACGCCTACTGTAAGTGCAACAGTATTTGCTGGTGTTGATAAGGAAGCTACCGATAAGGCTAGAGAATATTTACTCCCTTATCCTCCATCTTCACCTTGTATTGCTTTGTTTAAAGATGGAGCTTTAGTGCATATGTTAGAGCGAAGACATATTGAAGGAAATTCAGCCCAAGCAATAGCGGAAAATTTAATGGGAGCATTAAATACACATTGTGAATAAAAAATATTAAAAACAAAAAAGGGGTTTTTTCATTGAAAAAGCCCCTTTTTTGTTTTTAGTCGTAAGATATTGTAACCAGTATTTTTTCTAAGACGTATAATCATTATAACAATCAAATAATAATTATGGATTTTCTACCTGTATTAGTTTTAATGGTCATTGGAGTTACTACTTGTCTATTGACAGGATTAATTTTGTTTTTCAGGACTCGCCATAGAGAAAGACTCGCTTTGATTAAATACGATAAAGACGCTTCGATATTTAAAAAAGACACACATCCTGGAAAAAGCACATTAAAATGGGCTTTACTTTTTATGGGAGCTGGAGCTGGGATTTTAATTGGGACAGTAATAGATAGTCTTTTCAACTCTGAGCCAGCTGGAACGTTTGCTTCATTATTTTTTTGTGGTGGTGCTGCTTTATTTATTTATTATAGCCAAATGGCTAGAGATAGGTCATTTAAAGTAGGAGAGGAAGACGGATATATTTAGTAGACTATAGCCACGACTTTATAATTAATACAACACCAAAAATTACTAAAGCTATTCCTGCTATTTTAGAAATGAAGTTGACATGGTCCTTGGTTAATTTTTGTCGGATTGATTTAGCGCCAATCACTTTTAAACTATCAGTGATCATTACCGTGATCATTATACTAGCAAAAAAAGTAAATGTTTGATATGAGTCCAAATCATTTACGAATACATAGGAAGTAATCAATGTAGTCCAAAAAATAAATGTAAAAGGATTAATCGTATTCACCAAGAATCCTTTTAGCCAATAACCACTTATACTTTTAGCGGTAAATGAAGTTTTTTGATCTAAAAATTCTGCTTTTTTAGTTGTTGTTGCTATCCCAAACCCTATAAGTATTAACCCCCCAATTAAACCAAAATATTTTTTAAAATCTCCTTCAAAGTCGGTCACATCAATTCCTTGTGTCAGTAAAATTAATAAACCGATAATAATAATATCACTAGTCCAAATACCGAGACCTACTAGAAGTCCAGCTCTAAGGCCTTTCTCAATTCCTGTTTGTGTAATGGCTACAAAAATAGGCCCTAGGAGTATTGTGAGTGTAAACCCATAAAATATCCCTTCCCATATTAGTAGTCCATTTGACATATGTTAGACTCCGCTAGTAAAATGAAATTCCACATCAGGATGGTTTTCTTGAGCCATTTTTAATGACCATTGAGACTCTGCTAGAAATACAAGCTTGTCATCAATATCTGTAGCAAGATCTCTTCTTCTTCTTTTCTTAAACTCATCCAAAACCTTTGGATTCTCACATTTTATCCAGCAAGCTTTATATAAATTGATAGGTTCGTAATCGCAAGAGGCTCCATACTCATGTAGCAAACGGTATTGTATAATTTCAAATTGAAGTGCCCCTACTGTTCCAACAATTTTTCTATTGTTTTCAATTTTTGTGAAGAGTTGAGCAACTCCTTCGTCCATCAATTGGTCCAATCCTTTATTTAATTGCTTTGTTTTAAGAGGATTAGTATTATTAACAAATCTAAACTGCTCTGGTGAAAAACTAGGTACACCTTTAAAGTTAAGGATTTCTCCTTCCGTCATGGTATCTCCAATCTTAAAATTACCTGAATCATAAAGTCCAACAATATCACCTGGATATGCTTCATCTACGACTTCCTTTTTAGCAGCCATAAATGCAGTAGGATTGGCAAATTTCATTTTTCTATCCTGCCTTACATGGTAGTAGTTAGTATTCCTCTCAAACTTACCACTACATATTCGCATAAAAGCAATACGATCACGGTGTCTTGGATCCATATTAGCATGAATTTTGAAAATAAAACCAGAAAAAGTTTCCTCAAGAGGTTTTACTGTTCTCTCTATTGCCTCCCTTGATAATGGGGTAGGAGCTATCTCCACAAAACAATCTAGCAACTCTTTTACACCAAAATTATTAACAGCTGAACCAAAAAACACAGGGCATAACTCCCCAGCTAAATAACTATCTCTATCAAATTTTGGATAAACAGATTTTACTATTTCGATTTCTTCTCGTAATTCCTTGGCAGCCCTAGTACCAACTAATTTATCAAATAAAGGGTCACTGGTATCTGCTATTTCTATAACATCTTCTTCGGTTTGTTTTCCATGAGGTGAAAACAATAGTAGTTTTTTTTCATACAGATTATATACTCCTTGAAACAAAGACCCCATACCTATAGGCCAAGACATTGGTATAACATTCAGTTTTAGTTTATCTTCTATTTCGTCTAGTAAAGTTACGGCATCTTTTCCTTCTCTATCCAGTTTGTTGATAAATACTATCATTGGAGCTTTTCTCATTCGACAAACTTCCACAAGTCGCTCTGTTTGTTCCTCAACTCCTTTGGCTACGTCAATGACGACTATTGCACTATCAACTGCAGTTAAAGTACGATAAGTGTCTTCTGCAAAGTCTTTATGACCAGGTGTGTCCAAAATGTTTATCTGACGATCTCTGTATTCAAAAGCCATGACGGATGTAGAAACAGATATTCCTCTTTGTTTTTCTATCTCCATAAAATCTGAAGTGGCATGTTTTTTAATCTTATTAGATTTAACAGCTCCAGCTATTTGGATAGCTCCACCGAATAACAATAGTTTTTCGGTAAGGGTAGTTTTTCCTGCATCTGGGTGAGATACTATGCCAAATGTTCTCCTTCTCTCTATTTCTTTGATTCTGCTCATTAGTCGATTTAATCTTGCAAAAGTAATAAAATATCCATTACCATCAATTGGTCTGATAATTCCCTATATTTATCGTAAAAACTAGAATTATTGATTGATATGATGGAATTTATTTAGAATCAAAAATACTTTTATGAGCTTTGCAGGAACAGTCATAGATGCCATCAAACGAAACAGTGCTAATAGGTCAATGCAAATTAATAGACGAAATACTATTAAAGAAAGGCTTAATAGTCTGACAAATAAAAGCCAATTTTCTAAAAAGGAAATAATCTTTAAACCGAACGTTTATACAAAATTACAACTCAAAGAACTAAGGACAAATATTAAAAAAGACCAAAGACTAAGTTTACTTAAATCTAGCTTTATATCACTAGTTTTAGTTGGTGTGATAATTTATAGTTGTATTTATTTATTTGGACTAATTAAGCCATTTATTTAGTGTGTTTTTGAGTAGCACTTTTTCTTCTTCTGTCATATTTGCTATCCTAGCTGAGCCGTGGCTTTGGCCTTCCATATCAAACCAAATAGAGTTGACTTTACTGGAAACTGGCACCCTTGATGCTGACCATGTATCATTAAGACCATTTATATAAATAAAGTTATTGCCATCTTTTGCAACCCATTTTGCTACTTTATTTGTTAGTGTAGGGTCCCATGTTAGTTTCATTTTATTTGGAGAAAACACTGCAGTAGCATTTGATTTGTCACTTAAAGCTTTGAGTAGTCCTTTAAATGGCTTTGTTTCATAACCATAATAACCCATCTGTGTTCCACTTTGATAATAATGTGAGGCATATGAATTCATACTAGCATCAGCGAAGAATTCCAATCCAGAAACTTCCAATAAGTGTTCCAAATCTTCTTCTCTAGTAGCAGTAATTGAAGGTACTTTATCACAATCTGAGCCCCACTGCCAAAAAGAAAATGGATATTCCAATACAGCATATTCAAAAGCTTCTTCCATGGACAAATAATTAAAATCCAGTGCTTTCCCTTTTGTAAACCATTTAAGCCTTTCAAGATTATAGTCCCTATTTCCCAATATCCTTTTTTGGTATTCAAGGATATTATTTCTACATTCTTTTGAACCCTTATTATTTAGAAAATCGTAAATTCTTTTCTCTTCCAAATCATGATTTAAAGGAGCGACATAGGGAACTGAAACTGCAACGTCGTTTGGATAAAAATACCTGTAAAAGATAGTTGTGGTTCCACCCTTACTAATGCCTGTTGACACGAATTTACCCGAGTATATTTCTCTAAGTACTTTATTTACATGGTGTAAGTCAGAAGTAGCTTGTTCAAACGTTAAGTAGTTATAATCTAGTGAATCGGGCATAGATTCGCCAAAAAATCTGTGTTCAACTGTAGCTTGATTCGCAGCAATGAAATCGGATAATTCATAAATTCTATTCGTGCTACGGTTGTATCCTTCAGAGACCTGTACTGTTGTCAAATCAAATCCTCTATGGTTGAGATATACTTTTTGGTAAAAACTTCCTGATGCAGGATTTCTATGATCAATTGGTTGTTTTATCATTAACTTATAACTTGAAGTAAAACCTTCAGCAGTTACTATTTTTTCAAATGAGACCCCACATAAGTCAAAAAGTTGCTTTTCTATATCTTTTTGAGCAAATGATATATTTGTAAATAGAATGTAGAGAAAGAATAATGTATATCGCATTTGATTATGTTTAAATTATTTTATTTAATTTTAATACTTTTAATATATCTTCAAAAACATTATCTGGATTTTGTTCCCCATTTATAGTTATTATGTTTTCTGTATCTTTAACTGCTGCTATAGCTTTAATATAATTAGAATGTACTTTGGTAATTCTTTCTTTGTTTTCAAATAAATCCAACTCTTGTCTATTATCTGTGATTCTTTTTAATGATTCTTCTACAGATATATCGATAAAGAAAGTAAGGTCTGCTCTAAGTAGATCTGCACAGATTTGATTACTAGCTATCACCCAATCTAATGAGACATGAGGCACATGATAAGCATATGAAGACAAATAGTACCTGTCTCCAATTACGTTTATACCCTTATTTATACTTTTTAATATGCCATTTGTTTCGTTTTGTAAATGATCTAACCTATCAGCTAGAAACAATGCTGCTATTGTCTGCTCTGATGTTTTTATTCTGCCGGCCAAAACATTACGAATTATTGAGCCAATTGGGCTAGATGTAGGTTCAAATGTTGAGATAGTTTTTTGTGCATGATCATTCATTAATTGGTAGAGTTTACTAATCAAAGTAGACTTTCCAGCACCATCTATTCCTTCAAAAACTATGTATTTACCTTTTTGCATTTAATATATTGTCAGAGAAATAATACCGCTAAGGAAAGGAATTATTTTGACTTATCGGGTTCTAATTCATGGAGATTAATTGATTATAAGATGTTTTAAAATAATAGCACTGAAATTTGGTAGGGTTAAATAATTGCTAATTAGTTATAAACATGTATTATTGGCTAACTTTTTAAAGTTATAATAATTGATTTAATGATTTTGAAGGACTATTATGAGTATTTGATAATTGGCACAATCTATGCTACATATTAATAAAATGTATAATATATGTTAAAGATTGCAACTTTCTTTCTTAGTTTTGTTTTTGGAGGCACCATTGTAGCTCAATCATCAGATGTAGATGCAGTTAACTTTTTTAACGATGCTATAGGATATTACAAATCCAGAGACTTTAAGAATGCTGTTGTATATTATTCAAAAGCTATTGATAAAGATCCTAAATATACAAAGGCTTATTACAACAGAGGCAATGCTAAACTCAACCTCAAAGATTATAAAAATTCAATAAATGATTACGATCAGTGTATAAAACTAGATCCAAATTATGCTAAAGCTTATTTATACAGAGGGTATGCTCAAATGAAAATGAATTATGATAAAGAGTCAATAAAGTCATTTACCAAAGCCTTAGAATTAGACAACCAATTGACTAATGCTTTTATCAATAGAGGAGTAATACAAATGAAATATGAAAATTTTGAATTGGCCATTGAAGATTTTAAAGCAACAATAAACCTTGACAATACGAATGAAACAGCCTATTTTAATATGGCTTTGGCAAACTATCAATTGAAAGAATACCATAAATCTATAGAAAACCTCTCTATGGCTCTCGATATTAAACCTGGAGAAGCAAAGTATCATGAAAATAGAGGTAAAGCATATCTAAAGCTAGAAGAATATGAAAATGCTATAACAGATTATTCTGCCTCACTTAGGAATGATCCGTCAAATGCTGAAAATTACTATGTTAGGGGATATTGTAAGATGCTTATTAAAGATTATAATGGTGCAAATAGTGATTTTGCAGCTGCTTTAGAGGTGGACCCTACTCATCTTGGCGCATTAACGAATAAAGCATTAACAAGTCTCCAAACAGAGAAGTACGAAGTGGCAGTTTCTGACTATACACAGTTATTGAAGGTCGAAAAAGACAATCCCATGCATTATCATAATAGAGGTTTGGCACATTTACAAAACGAATCCTATGATCAAGCTATCAATGATTTTAAAGAGGCTATAGATTTAAATGGTAAATTTGCTGAAGCATATTTTAACAGGGCAAATGCTTTCAGTAAGATAGAAAAAATGTCTGATGCATGTGATGATATAAGAAAATCCGCCGAGTTAGGATATGATGCGGCTTTTGCCCATATCAATTCGCTTTGTTCAAATTAGTCTTGAGGTCCGTTATAAAGCACGATTGAAAAGCCAAAGCCAGTAAGATATTCATTACTTTTACTTTGACTTACGCCTAATGACTCATTAAAAGAAGTTATATCAAATTGCCCCCATTTTGGCACATAATATGGCTTGATACTAATAGCAGTACTTCCACTACTTACGGTTGTGAAGATATAGATTTTACTTGAAAGTATTGACTCACTAACAATAGACTTTCGATCTCTAGATCCTGGAATATTCACTTTGTAGCGCATCTTGTTAAATCCAACTGAGGCCCCAAATCCAAAATTCCCAAAATAATTTTCAATTCCCGTATAAAATTCGGAAGATGAAATACGCCAATTTTGATCAATATTTGTACCAAGAGCATCTATTTTGTAAGATTGCATATTGGTCCAGCCAGCCTCTAAACCGATTCTATTCCATTTATACCTTATACCGATATCAAGCCCTTGAAGATAATGCATGGTTCCATATGGTTTGTCTAAGGCATTGTTGGTGTCAAATAGATTGAAAGAGGTATTAGTATTTTCAAAATCTGCTCGTAATCCAGTATATGCTACTTTGAGGTTGAATTGGGCTGTTACTAGCGTTATCAAAGTCATTACTAACAAAGCACAAACACCAAGTCTTTTTAACAGCATTTAAAATATATATTTGCTGTAAAAGTATAGATGTTTATTAGAAAAACAAAATTTGTTTTTCTAATTGATTTTTTATTTCATTAAAAAGACTTAATTTTGACAGAACGTTAATTTTTAAAAACCCTACTATGAAAAATTACCTTTTTGTATTCTTTATTTTTATTTCAATATTTGCAAACAGTCAAAACAATAGTTTATACTTTGATGGCATCGATGATTATACATCGGAGCCTTTTATTTCTGGTGATTTCAGGACAATTGAATTTTGGATCAATTCTGATTTTCCAATAGATGGATCTTCGTCACCTAATATTCCTGTAAACTTTAGCAATCCTTATGAATATGTGGGCTTTAATAATATTTCAAGTATTCAATCTGGGGAAACAATTTCAATAGTTTCTGATAATGGATCATCAAATCCACTTTCATCATGTGATGCAATTATATCTGGCGGTTGGCACCATATTGCATTTGTAGCTAATGGTTCTAATTATGATAAAATCTATATAGATGGTGTTGCTGCAAATATGTTGGTGACTAATGCAAGTTTGCAAGGATTTAATGAATTAAATTTAGGTAAAAGGGTAAATAATGGGCCTTTTATTGAAGCACCTTATAGTGGGTTTATTGATGAATTCAGAATATGGAACTTTGCTAAGTCGCAATCCCAAATCTCTGCTCAAATGAGTACAGAACTTACTGGTAATGAATCAGGATTGTTAGTTTATTACAAGTTTGATGAAGATATGTCTCCTTGTGATGTTGAGGACTGCACTTCTGCTGAAAATCATAGTAGTAATTTTGGCTCTACTTATAGTTCTACAGTCGCGCCAATTTCTGATGTAATTTGTGGAGCACCTATAAACTGTGGTGTAGCGACCATCCCAAATTGTATACAATTGATAAATCCTTTTGACGGTGAAACGGGAGTTTTAGTTGATGCTGATATTAGCTGGTCTTCTGAGCCAACAGCTGTGGGCTATATTTTATCAATTGGCACATTTCCTGGTGGCTCAGATATAGTTAACAATCTTGATGTGGGATTTATAACATTCTTTGACCCTGTGACAGATTTTAATTATTACACAACCTACTATGTGACAATAATACCATACAATTCTGGAGGTTTAGCTCAAAACTGCTCTGAGGAATCATTTACTACAGAACTACCTATTCCAAATTGTACTCATATTTCGAGTCCAATTGATGGAGAAATAGATGTGAATGTGAATACTAACATAAATTGGAATTCAGTTGCTTATGCTGATGGTTATATCCTTTCAATGGGAACAACGCCTGGAGGAGTGGATTTAGTTGATAACCTTGATTTGGGAAATGTTTTATTCTTTAACCCAACTAATAATTTACCATACAATACCACTATTTATATAAATATAACTCCTTACAATGCTTCTGGCCTAGCTTCTAATTGCATGGATGAATCATTTATTACTCAACAAGATGTACCATCTTGTACTTTATTAAACAATCCTATAAATGGTACGACTGATGTAGATGTAAATACTGCTATAAGTTGGAATGCTAGCCCTTCTGCTTTTGGGTATTTATTATTTGTTGGTACAACTTCTGGTGGAACAGACATACTAAATGGGGTTGATATTGGAAATATTTTGACATATAGTTTTTCATCAAGTTTGCCATATGAAACTGAAGTATTTGTTATAATAATTCCATATAATAATACTGGACAGGGTCAAGGTTGTGTAGAAGAATCATTTATTACACAAGTAGATATCCCTTTATGTACAATCTTAAGTAACCCAATTAATGGTTCTGTTGAAATACCAACAATAGTATTGATTGAGTGGGGAGCGTCTTTGAATGCTTTGGGATACAGACTTAATGTTGGGACTTCTTTGGGTGGCATAGATATTCTAAATAATTTTGATGTTGGGAGCTCATTATCTTACTTATTAAATGGTTTACCATATTTTACTGAGATATTTGTAACAATCATCCCCTATAACAACACAGGAGAATCAATTGGTTGTCTAGAAGAATCTTTTACAACTCTTTTACCTTTACCAAATTGCACAAATTTAGTAAATCCTTTTAACGGTCAAACCAATGTTTCAATAAATGTTCTACTAGAATGGGTACAAGTCATCGACACTGATGGGTTCATATTAAGAGTTGGGACATCACTTGGAGGAGGAGAAATTATAAATAATTTTAATATAGGTTTAAATCTATTTTATCAACTTTCTAATCTACCTGAAGGTGCTTTAATTTATTGGAATGTGACGCCATACAATTCTTCAGGAGAAGCACTAAATTGTCAAGAATCATCATTTACAACGGAATTTATTTTACCTAACTGCACAAGTTTAATTTATCCAACAAATGGCAGTAGTAATATTGATGTGGATTTGTTAATAGAATGGTACCCTTCCATAAATGCTGATGAATATAAATTATCATTAGGGACTACTCCAAATGGAACTGATATTTTAGACAGATTAAATGTTGGAAATAGTTTGTCATATATGGTTAATAATTTACCTTATAATACAACGATATATGTAAATATTATCCCTTTTAATTTAGGTGGTGAAGCTATTAATTGTCAAGAAGAATCATTTCTTACTAAAATGGAATTACCTGAGTGTACAACTATGGTTTATCCTTTTAATGGATCAGTCGATATACCATTAGATTTATTAATAGAATGGAATCTAATTTCCAATACTGATGGTTATTTATTAAACATTGGTACTACTAGCGGAGTATATGATATATTAAATGGAATTGATGTGGGGAATGTAAATGAATATAGTTTAGGTAATTTACCTAATGGAATAAATGTATATGTAAACATTGCGCCTTATAATACCTCAGGCCAAGCATTAGATTGCAATGAAGAAGTATTTTCCACAATTGGCTCTATTCCAATTTGCTCAGACCTAATTACTCCTTCAAATGGTGGTCAAAACATTTCAGTTTCAACAAATATAGAATGGCTTAATGTAAGTAATTCAACTGGTTATATTCTTTCTATTGGTACAACTCCGAACGGTAATGAAGTTATGGATAGTATTGATATAGGAAATGTAACTACTTTTGCTTTATTAGATGATTTGCCTTATGAATCATTAATTTATATAAGGATTATTCCATACAATAATGCTGGTGAGGCCTTTAATTGCAGCCTATTTAGTTTTACTACACAGCCTGATTTTCCAACATGTGCTGAGATATTATCACCCAAAAATGGAGAAATGAATGTTTCAACAATGCCTAAATTATCTTGGCAAATCGATAGTTTGGCTGATGGTTATCTGCTTTTTATGGGCTATAATATTGGCACTTATGATATTATTGATAGCGTAAATATTGGTTTTGTTAATGAATACACTATTGTAAATAGTTTAAATTTTGATTCCGATATTTATTTTAAAGTAATTCCTTATAATATTAGAGGATGGCTTGATTCATGCAGTACTGTGCAGTTTCATACTGAAGCGCCTCCTGCTGAATGTACAATGCTACTATCTCCTTCGAATGGAGAAATTGATATTGATTACAGAAATGTTATTTTACAATGGAATGAGAGTAATAATGCTGAGGGGTATTTAATTGATGTTGGAGTTGCTAGTGCAGGTAATCAAATATTAGATAATTTTGATGTAGGTTTGGCAACCTCATACATGTTTACTTTTGAGTTGCCTCAAAACACTGGTATTTATGTTAAAGTTAAACCTTATAATTCTTCTGGAATAATAGTGGATTGCGATGAATCGTATTTCATTACTAAAGGTGTTATACCTGGATGTACATCGTTAACTTTACCTTTAAATGGAAGTGTTAATGTAGAGACTGATGTCGAATTTAATTGGACAGCAGCATATTTTGCGACGGGTTACAATATGAAAATTGGAACATTTAGTGGAGGGGAAGATTTATTGCCTGTTGTAGATATAGGCAATGTTCTTAGCTATAGTTTACCTTTTCCACTTCCAAATATAACCAAAATATTCGTAAGTATTATTCCTTATAATAATGGAGGTACGAGTTTAAATTGTTTTGAGGAATCATTTACGACTAAACCTCTTGTCCCAAATTGTACAAGTTTAATTTACCCTTTAGATCAATCTAACTCTATACCTGTGGAAATAGAAATTATCTGGAATGAAGTTGCATTTGCAGAAGGGTATGTTGTTGACTTGGGTACAACCGAAGGTGGGAGTGAATTGCTGGATAGTTTTATTATTTTAATTGATACAAGTTTAGTATTGTCAAATCCATTACCTTACAATACTAAAATATTTACAACAATAACTCCTTACAATGTATCGGGACTAGCTGATTCTTGTTTGTCATTTGAATTTACTACAGCATTACAAAGCAATGTGAAAGATAATAAACTAAATGAGATACAATTTTTTCCTAACCCAACAAGTGGGGTTGTAAATATTAAATCTAATCATACCATTAAGTCAATAAAAATATATAATGAACTTGGTCAACTCATAAAAAAATGGAATAGTGAAAACCGCCTTAATATTCAAAGCATTCCAAATGGATTGTATTTAATCATTATTAAGTTTGATAATGGAAGAGTTGCAACAAAAAAGCTATTAAAAATTTAACGTAAATCGATTAGCTATGAAACATATTATTTTACTAATGCTATTTTTTAGTTTAATAGAAATTTCTAATGCTCAAGAATTTTGGATGCTAGGAAGTTCCTTAGTAGATCAAAATTTAGTTTTAAATACTCATAAATCAAATTTATTAAGATTTTTCCAAATTCAAACGATTGGTGCAAATTCCATAGTAAAGGAG
>JBBKVK010000241.1:0-17238 GCA_037968395.1 Saprospiraceae bacterium
AAATATGTTAATTATTAGAAATATAATTTTGTTATATGTATATGCAATTGATAACGTGATAATTAGGGATTTTAAAAAAAATAAGATTGTCTACCATATTAAGTATATATTTAATATGATAATTAGAAGGATCTTTTGCTAATCAAGACTGGTTTTGGAGAGTTGAAAACATGACACCAGCGATGAACATTTTGATTAAACATTTTTTAATAGCATTAATATGTTTGTATTGACAACCTGTATAATTGTTTCGGTACGCTGTACCTTGAATACTGTTTGGATTATGGGGGTATAGATGTTTTGGTGCTCTGCACCTTGGTAAAAATGGAAACCTGTTACAAGATGTTGCACATAAAATATTCTTCCCCACTCGATTCTTTAATAGAGGCATTTTCATCAATTACTCCTCAACAGCATTAAAAAATTGATAATTAACAATTGATAATTTTTTAACAATCAACTAGCTAAACAGCTTTTCTAAACAAATAAACAAGGCACTCGCAGACCCCGTAAACCTAGGCGAAGCCACTAAACAAAGAATGTCGTATCAAATTGAACTATTTTGCTATTCAAAAGCATTGATGCCTGTCACATCCATACCTGTGATCAACAAGTGGATATCATGTGTACCTTCGTAAGTCAGTACTGTTTCTAGGTTCATCATGTGTCGCATAATTGGGTATTCGTTGGTGATACCCATGCCTCCATGAATCTGTCTAGCCTCTCTTGCAATCTCCAGTGCCATATTTACATTATTACGCTTTGCCATAGAGATTTGAGCGGGTGTCGCTTTGCCTTCGTTGGCTAATGTACCTAATCTCCATGCTAACAATTGAGCTTTAGTGATCTCGGTGATCATCTCTGCTAGTTTCTTTTGAGTCAATTGAAATCCACCTATTGGCTTACCAAATTGCACTCTTTCTAATGAATATCTTAAAGCAGAATCGTAGCAATCTAATGCTGCACCAATAGCACCCCAAGCTATACCATATCTAGCTTTGTTAAGACATGATAATGGTCCTTTCAATCCTTTTACATTTGGAAGTATATTTGATTTAGGCACTCTTACGTCTTCAAATACTAACTCTCCAGTAATAGATGCTCTCAATGACAACTTGCCATTGATCTTTGGAGCAGAAAAACCTTTCATCCCCTTCTCTACGATTATTCCTCTAATGATGCCTTCTTCGTCTTTAGCCCATACTACCGCTATATCTGCTACAGGTGAATTTGTGATCCACATCTTTGCACCATTCAAGATCACATGATCTCCATCGTCTTTGATATTAGTCACCATGCCATTAGGATTAGACCCATGGTCTGGCTCTGTCAATCCAAAACAGCCAATAAATTCGCCACTTCCCAACTTAGGAAGGTACTTCATTTTTTGCTCTTCGCTCCCAAACTTATAGATTGGAAACATCACCAATGATCCTTGTACCGATGCCATAGATCGTATACCACTATCCCCTCTTTCTAACTCTTGCATGATGATACCATAAGCGATCTCATCCATACCTCCACCTCCGTACTTAGCAGGAATAGAAGGTCCAAATGCACCAATATCTGCCAACCCTTTGAATAAATGGTGTGGACATTCTGCTTTATCAGAATACTCTTCAATGATGGGTGTCACTTCTTGTTTTACCCAATCTCTGATAGCATCTCTCACCAACAAATGCTCTTCACTTAATAATCCGTCTACCGCATAGTAATCGTGGTGTTGGTATTTATCTACTTTAGCAGCATTTTTATGTATTGTCGAAGAACCATTAGAATTTGACATGGACTAGTGTTTTTTATGTGTTTAACGAATGTAGGTGCAAATGTATAAGATTAATAATACATCTAAGATAATATTGTTTGAAAATCGTGTTGAAATGTTTTAGTGGGGTGGATTTTTAAAAAAAATGATCTCTGATTAAATTAATGCTATATAAGCAAATGTGCCTATTACAATATTTTATATAAAAGATATTGTTCACCTCATGAGATTTTTAAATAAGAAAATATTGCCTTATAACACTTACTTTGGTTGATGAACAAACTTCTATTGGTGGCTTAATATGTGAAAATTAAGTAGATTAAGCCACGGATAAAGTTTATTGGCAACGATTTGGTGAAGAGCAAAAAAAGCTTTAATCAATACCATGATAACTGTATATATATATAACAAGACAATCATTATGCACAAGAGGTTATAGATAAAGCGATATTAGTTGATGAGCTACTTTGAGGATACCATTTCAGAACCTTTCTATTAATTACCTCATCATTTAGCACAATTAGGACATTCCAAAACCACTCCTTCCTTTAATTTTACTCCGTCTATATGTTCTTTCATAAAATCTTGAATAATCATATAACTGTCCTTATGATTATTAATATCTATCTGCTTGTCTTCGAGTAATTCTCTGATTTTTCCATCATACTGTTGGTAGCCCCAACAAACGGAGCAGGTCCCTTTTGGTGATGGATCTTCATTATTTTCGCCCTTATTTTTAAAATAGTCAACTATATTATCAATTATGTCCATGGATTAATGTTTTGGATGCGTATTTAATTTTTTTACGATTGCCGAAGTGGCGTTTTCAGCATAGATTCCGTAAGCACTGACTACTAAACCTTTCAGATCATTTTTATTAGAAGAAATGGCGTATACAATCATTTGATCTCCAGGGTCACTATCTCCTTCGAATCTAAAGAATTGGTCGATTTCAAAATCATCTGGCGACAATACAGTTGAAGTTAAATGACAAATAAGACATTCCTCCTCACTCAATATTGAAAAATCAGTGGTATAACCGAGTTTTTTAAGGTCGGCCATTGCTTCGGTAACTGTATCGTAACTTTTAGGTTTCATGATGGTGTTTTATAAATTACAGTCAAGTTGGGTATATCCTGACTACTTTAAACCAGTTTTCTGGATATTCTCGTTTAGGGACCCAATACTTTACTAATGCGATCACCAAATATAAACAATCGTTTTGACTATAAATTATAAATAAATACTATTCCCTAAACAACCACATAATAGCCGGTCCAAATTGTCTCCTCCATGTAGTTTCACCATGCTCACCCTCTGGATCAATGAGTAGGGTCAAATTCTGTTTTGGATGACCTGTTGCTAAGATAGTTCTATACATCTTTTCAGAATCATCTACCATATCGCCTTCATTATCTCCTACCATTAGATACAAACGAGCATCTTTTGGAATTGGAGATTGGAGTGTAAAGTCGTAAACCTCTTTAGAAAACCAATAGGAAGAGGAGAAAATACCTGCTTTGCCGAACACATCGGGATATTTATATATCGCAAAATGTGTTATCAATCCTCCCATCGAGCTACCCATAATTGCGGTGTTTTCTCGGCTTGGCAGTGTCCTATAAGCACTGTCAATGTATGGTTTGATTTGCTTCACTATGAAGTCCATGTATTGTTCACCTTCAGCTTTACCAAATTCCTTATTTTCCCATGGGCTCATTTCATTCATACGCTTTTCCTTACCATTGTCTATACCAACTACTATTAAGTCAAATTTAAATAATATTGATAGCTGATCAAGGGTCTCATCTACACCCCATTCTCCTGCATATGAAGTAGTATTATCAAATAAATTTTGGCCATCATGCATATACAATACTGGGTAATTTTGTTTAGACTTGTTGTAGTTTTTTGGTAAATAAATCCTGATCTGACGCTGTCTATTAAGCCCTAACATTTCAAATGGTTGATCCACAACTATTACGTTTGGTAGGGCAGTACTCGAGTTGATTGTATCCTTTTGACTATTACATGCTGTAAAGCTAAATGCCATTAGAAAAGTAAGTAAGTGCTTTGTCATAATATAGAACTTGTTTATAATAGTTATGGGATATAATTAAACCAAATTTACCCTTTTTTTAAAGAAACTTTTAATTCTATTTCTGTATTTAATAATTTTGAAATAGGACAAACTTCTTTCGCTTTAAGTGCTATTTGCTGAAATTCTTTTGAATCAATTTCTGGCACATCTCCTTCTAGATTCAAATTAATTTTTGTGATAGCTCCATCTTCAAACGTAACTGTGGCATCTACGGTTAAAGTTGTTGCTGTAAAGTTAGCTTCGTTTAATAAGAAGCTTAATTGCATTGCAAAACAACCTGCAAGAGCTGCTCCTATTAATTCTTCAGGGTTAGTTCCTTTTTCACCATCTTCAAACCTTGTATGAAAAGAATATGTTGTTTTATCTAGAACCTTACTTCCAGTGGTTAGATTTCCTTTTCCATCTTTACCACTACCTTTCCATTCTGCATTTGCTTTTCTTGTAAATTTCATTGTATATATTTTTAAGTTAACTAATAATTATTTAGAAACTTTTGGATAATCTGTATACCCTTTAGCTCCAGTTGTGTAAAATGTGTCTTTATCCCATTTTGCTAATTCCAAATTATTTTCAAAACGTTCTACTAAGTCTGGATTAGAGATAAATAGCTTTCCGTAAGCTACTAAATCGGCACCACCATCTTCAATCAATTTATTCCCTTTGTCTTGATTAAATCCAGCGTTCATAATTAATGTTCCGTTGTATAAAGGTCGAAAATGTTTAGCGATGTCTGTTACTGCAAAAGGCACTTCAGAAACATCTGTAAACGGCTCTGAAAGGTGGACATATGCCAAATTATAATCATTTAATGTCCTGATAATGTATTCAAATGTTGGTATGGTATCTTTATCCACAGTCATGCCAAACAAACCATGTAGAGATGGATTAAAACGAACTCCTATTTTCTCCTGTGGGATCACTTCTTTCATGGCATCTAAAACTTCAAAAAAGAAACGGGTTCTATTTACAACATTTCCGCCATAGTCATCTGTTCTTTTATTAGAACATCCATTGAAGAATTGATGAAATAAATAACCATTGGATGAATGTATTTCTACACCATCAAACCCTGCTTTTACAGCATTTGTTGCTGCTTGTTGAAAGTCTTTAACAGTTACTTTGATATCTTCTATAGTCATTTCCTTAGGTGTAACCGTAATCTTAAACCCTTCTGGAGTAAACGATTTTGCTTCTGGATTTATAGCTGAAGCTGAAAGTGGTAATTCACCGCTATGGAAATCGGGATGCGACACTCTGCCAACGTGCCATAATTGGATAAAGATTTTTCCACCTTTATCGTGAACTCGTTTGGTTACTTTTTTCCAACCTTCTACTTGCTCATCTGAGTAAATGCCAGGAGTATGAATATAACCAACAGCTTTTGAAGACACTTGAGAACCCTCGGTGATGATTAATCCTGCTGAAGCACGTTGCTCATAATATAAACCATGTAAATCATTAGTTGGCACATTGCCTTTATTATCTGCTCTACTTCGCGTTAGAGGTGCCATAATAACTCTGTTTTTAAGTCTGATATTTTTATTATATGGTATTAATAAAGCTTGTTTACTCATCTTTATTCTAATTGTTTATTGAAATCAATTGCTAACAAACCAGTCGATTTATTTTTAATATGAAGTAAACTTAGCAATCTCATTTTCTATATCCACTCCCAAAATAGTTCCTATAAAGGAAAGCTTGATCTTGAATTACAATCTACAAATATAAACAATCGTTTTGGATTTAAGTATCAGATCTTAAACTTGACTTTCGCACTGTTACTGATTAATTAAAAGCAATTTTATTTTTTATTTGGATTGCCAAGCGTCACCATTTTATGAAAGAATATGTTCGATATAATAATTAAAGTATAAAGCAAATTAAAATATCAATCAGTATATAAATAATTAGTCGTTAATGTTAGTCGTTCTATTTCCATATTCACCCCTAAAGAAAGAAATGGCTTTCTACTTAAGGAAAACGTTTCATAAAAGTTTCTCAAATCCATATGCTTATTAGTCAAGGATATTCTACCATTAAATATATTTAGAAAATTAATTTGAATCCCCGAATTATAACTTGGATAGAATTCATTTCCTTTATTTGTCAAGTCATAAATGTAGTCTATATTTATTGTCCAAAGTAAGTTTGTAATCTATCCCAGTATAGATAGCTAGATGAAAGAATGGGTTGTCTTTAATTGTACCTGACAAGCAGTTAAAACATTTAAAATCATTCGCAATTGCTGCCAAATTATGTTGACCTTTTGTTTCTATCGACAACTCCGAATCAATTCGAATAGAATCTTGTCCTAAACACAAATTAGAAAATGCACTGCAAAATGTTAATATAAAGTATATTTCTTTCATTTGATAAATAAAGAAACTCACAAGGATATACTTAACATCCTTTCTAAACAGCTTAGATTTGATTTGAAATCTCTTTAGTAGATGTAAACGATTAATAGCTGTTGATATTACCCTATTTCTTTATATAAATGTTTTTGGGTTTGGTAGAATAATCAGAAAATTGAAAGCTTTTTGGTAAAAGCTGCCAATTGAAAGGAAGTAGTATTAATGATTTTGAATTCGTCCAACGATGGTTTTTATTGCAGTTTCTGCTTTTTTGATTGAATTCATCAAAGCAAGCTCCATTGTGTCTGCTTGGCTTGTAATAGCGATTGGCTTTCTGCCTCTTAGTCTAGCTTCAAGCGTACAAGAAACATTGTTTGGTCCTTCTTTTTTACCATTTTCATCTTTAAGATGTATCTCCACTCTAGTAATTTGAGCTTGGTACCTTTTAAATGACTCTTCAACTTGAGAGGTAAAGTACTCTTGCATCCTTAAGTCTCCATTCAAGGTTTTGTCTGTGTTTATTTGAATTATCATATTTTTGTTTAAGTTAGCTTGCTACGGCTGTTAATTAAATGTACTTACATACTAGCTAAAGATACATAAAATTTATGACTAATGATTTTTATACCTATGTATTAGATTAACTCCATCGCTATTCAAAAGACGAGATTATAATGATTCATTTAGTAGTTACAATAAAACACATCTATAATTATTTATGAACTCTAATTTAACTGTCTTTTAGATGATAATATTAGTTTTCAGATTTACCTGTGTTTTGATAGAATTAGAAATAAGGCAAGCCTCTTCTGATTTTTGAAGTACTCTTTCTGCTTTCTTCTCATTCTCCATATCATTGATTTTCAATGTGGCGAATAAATTGATTTCTACATTAAATTCGCATTATTTGTTAAAAACCTCTGAAAACTACTTAGACTAAATAAATCACTCTTTTACCACTTTCCTAGTAACTACCCTATTGCTTTTGTCTTTTAAATAAAGGATATAAAGTCCAGTTGAAAAAACAGTCATATCAATTGTCAACTCATCTTGACTAACTTCTTCTATAGAAAATAGTTGTTTTCCTAGAATACCGTACAACCTAACTTCTTTTAATGCATTCAGTTGGCTTCCTGATATGTGTAAGGTATTATTTGTTGGATTCGGATAAACCTTAATTTGACCTAATTCTCTTTCACTCAAAGAAGAAATTGTGGTCGTATCACAGATTGGATTTGTACTTATTTTATCGGAAAAGAATACTGCTAGGTTTTTTTCTCTTAGAGCTTTATTATCATAGGCATGGCAAGGCTTGTTTACTTGGTCTAAACAGCTACCATCTCCAAAGATAAACTGGTAAGGAAAGTTAATATTTGTAAATTCGTTTTTAATATCATATCCATAATTGTTCATGGTATTCCATTTGCTAAAAACCCGGCTACCATAGAGCATGATTTCATTATTAGTAATGCCATAGCAATTGTATCCATTGGTAAAGCACCAACTCAGTCCCCAATCAACATAATTGCTGTCAATCGACACTATGATATCACATGGTTGGTGAAATGAATATATAGCAGGTTTATGCTTATTGGCAGGTATATCCTTCAATAAATCTCTCATCATAGCCCCATACATATTACCAATTCCCTTTATTGTATAGTTAATGTTTGTCGGCTCAATATCACCATTTATTCCACCTAAATCTGGCCTAGCTATAGAATTCCCATTAAAGGAGATTCCCTTATTGTAAACACAATCATAAGTGTTTGGATTAGGAAGAGAGGCATCTACTTGACTAAATGTTTGGGCTGGCCTTTCACTACCCATATCCATCAGACCAACTCCTAAGGCAGTAAATGACCCAGCACTCTCACCTGCCAAAAACACATTATCAGTATCTATTCTAAACTCTAGGTGACGGTTTATCAAATACCTTAGAGCACCTTTGCCGTCTTGGACTGCTCTATAATAAGCCCTTGCCCATTCTATACTATCTGTGGCAAACACACAATTGTAATTTGGATAATTACATTCCCATTTTAATTCATCAGATATAAAACCTAAACGGTAATCAATACTTGCAGTTACATATCCTCTTTTGGCAAAGTCTTTACACAAAGCTTGAATACTCACATCATTTTTATCTCCAGCAAGGAATGAACCTCCATGTATCCATATAAGCAAAGGCCTTTTTGAACTGTGTGTAACATCATCACATTCAGGAAAATAAATGTCCATTTGAAGAGATTCCAAGTCTCCATTAAAGTTAATGGCTGACCCATATGTCACATTTAGCAGACTATCGTATTCATATTTTTTATCCACCCATTGCTGACTATTTGTTAGATGCAGACAAAAACACAACAATAATATTATAAATATTGATTTTTTCATGTGTTGAATTTAATGCGTAAAAATATCTAACAATTGTATAGTGCGGATTGCTACTACAAGTTAAATATACAAACAAAAAAAGATTTGATAGCTCTTTGTAAATATAGAATTAATCAAAAAGCGTTTTCACTACTAACCAAAGTTATCAATAATAAGCATTTATATTATAGCAGACTATTATTTTATACGCTGATACATTTGTACCTTATCATTATATCCGTGCTCCTCTTTAAAAAAGTCTTTTATTATTCCACTTACTATAAACCCTGTATTTTTGTATAAATTATATCCGAGTTCATTTGAAGCATATACGTCTAGCCATATCAGTTTTAATTCTGAGTGATTCTTTGCCCAATCTAGGACAGACTCGATTAAGGCTCTTCCAAGACCTTGGTTTCTCCACTCCTCTTTTATCCCCATACCAATCATTGCCGTATGTGACAGTTTTGATCTGACATTGCCAGTCAAGTCAATATTGCCAATGGCTTCATTATCGAATTCTGCTATCAATAATATACTATTAGAACTACTTAGATATTGTTCAATAATACTTAATTCCTTATTAAGATCATTTGGGTATTCTACTAATTGCAAGGGTATAGAAGTCGTATTTTTTATATAACTTCTTTTTAAGTCCAATAAATTTTGAGCATCGGCTACTTTAGCAACTCTAATTTTAATAGAATTACCTGATTTTAAAAAGCATGTCTTTTCCTGAAATTTCATTCCCGTTACATTGTACAAACCTCACAAAATCAATTTCATAGTAGAAATCATTCTTACTATCTTACCACTGTCACGTCTCCAGATAATTCTACTGCTTGTCCATTTCCAAATTTGCCTCTGATGTGGTAGACATAAACGCCTTGTACAACGTCTTGGTTATTAAACTTACCATCCCATGCTCCATCAGTACTATTTACTTTAACCGTCGTACTAGAGAAAATCTTATTGCCCCAACGATCATAAATGGTCATTAAATCAATCACTACTAGCTCGTCAGTTGTCTTAATAATAAACTTATCATTACCCGACCCACTTCCTGGTCTTATGATATTAGGTACAGTAATTACATCTTTGAGTAACGCCCTAAGGGTAATACTAGCACTTCCTACACAGCCGTATATATCTGTTATTGTGACAGTATATGTCCTGTTTTTGTCTACAGTTACCGTTGGCTCAAGACAATCAGTACAACTTAGTCCATCAGAAGGGTCCCATAATATACTTGCTATCTCGTTTTCGGGTATGTTTACCTCAGGTCGTAATACTATTTTCTGACCTTTAATTACTTCTATTACTGGATCAATCTCAATCTCTACAATTTCTTCAATAGTCTCTACCTCGATAGAATCAGAATTAGTACATCCATTGTCACTATCAGTAAGAACTAAGGTATATTGTCCAGCATCTTGAACGTCAATAAAATCAAGTTGGGATGAAATTAAATTACCAAACATATCATACCATGCAGATGTAATCGTTGGTCCTTGCTGAGAACCAGCAGCTGATATTGTCACTGACTCTGTGTCACAATCTAATACTTCATCTACTGCCAATTGTATAATTGGATACTCTTGAAACGATAGAATTTCTATTTTAGAAGTATCAACACACAATGATTTTATATTAGTTGCTATCAATATATACTCCCCTATTTCTGTAACGGTAATAGAATTTGCATTATCAAAAGTAATCTCTGGAGTGATCCAACTATATGTTACATTGATTTCATTATCCGTTGTAAGAATGATCTCGGCTATGATACAATCAAATTGATCTCCAGGATTGGCATAAATGGCTGTAGAAGGCACATCCAAAAACTCTTTGACAACGACTTTGTCTTTAGAGGAAGCACAATTATTCTGGCTATCAAATACTTGTAAAAAGTAGTCCCCAGGTTCTGTAATATTCAATATAAGTGTTGTACCAATAACGGTACCTAATGAATTTGTCCATTCATAAGTCAAACCAACACCCGCCGAACTTTGACTCCCATTTAAATCTACATTATCTAGTTTACAGTTTAACACTTTATCTTGCCCAGCATTGGCTGTAGGTATATTGTCATCACTATTGACAAATACGCTATCAATTAATGAGCAGTTATCGGGAAAAACAACCTCAAACACATAGTAGCCTTCACTTCCAGCAGAACCATTTAGAGCTGTAGAAACTTCACCTCCTTGATATGACCACAAGTAACTACCTGGCTCTGAAACTGTAGCAGATAAATCAACGGAAGGTGTCAAGCAATTAATCTCACCTTGAGCACTAATTGACATTGTCTGTATACAACCCGAACAAACTGGTGGAGGTGTTATTGTAATGTCATTAGTACATTCAGCGATATCTGCATCAACAAGCACTAGGGTCAATGGCCCATCTGCAATATTGTATGGCCCAAGATTAACTGCTAATCCATATTGACCAGTGATGGCTGTGCCGTCTATTGACCACATATTTCCTTTACCACCAGTTATCAATAATCGGAAAGTATAAGTATCATCCGCTACATCATCATTAGTGCCATTATTATCACAACTAATATTGCTTGAGACAATTTGGATATCGCAATCAGTCGAACAATTTTTAAGATTCTGAGAAACCACTTCTGTAAAACATTCAGGCCTCACTAAGTCTTCAGCTCTAAATAAATGTGTCATTCCATCTGCTGGTAACATAATCCAAATAGTGTCACCATAAGTATAATTCACAGGACCAGCTCCATCAATAGAGAATCTATATGATGTAGAACCTGTATTTATTGATTTTGCTAGAAATCCTATAGCATAAACATCATCCGTCTTATCTAGAATAGTCCCATTATTGTCACATTCATATTTAAATACATTCAATGTAACAGCACATCCATCAGAGCAAGGGATTAGATTTGTCAAAGTAGTTGCAGCTTGACATTGAGTATCTTCACTATCTTGAAGTAAAATATCTATATCGATAGGATTACTATTTACATTAAATTTGTATACAACCCCATATGTCCCAGCTCCTCTTACTGCACCATTGACGAATAAGATATATGTATTCGCAGCAGATCCATTTATACTACTAGCCAAAAGTGATACTTCATAAAAATCATCTGTTGGGTCATTAGCCGTTCCATTATTGTTACAATTATACGATAGGTCATCAATAGATATTACACATGTAGTAGAACATGGATTAAGTGGACCAACATTCCTCATAGTACTGCATCCGTTCAAATCATCAACAAACCTTATGACTTTTGATGAGCCATCAGAAGGTAAAGTATATGTATGGTCAACATTATAAGTAAAAGTACCTGAAGGGGCACCATCTATCTGTAAGGTATAGCTTCCAGTGTTACCTTGATTGTTGGTAATATTAAATGTCAAAATATAAACATCATCAGAAGCATCTGTCAATGTCCCTTTATTATCACACACTGAAGTGAATTTACCAATGGTGAGTTTAAGTCCTTCTTTGATCTCAAAATCAGCATTTGCTGTACATTGAGCTGTATCTCTCAATCTAATATTGTGCACTTTAGCTGAGAGGCTATCGTACATCAAAACATTCTTAAAATTACCACTATTTAAGGATGTTTGGACCGGTCCATTAGACACAATATTTGTAACTGTAACTTTACCATCTTTAAGTCCAAGACAAGATTCATTTACTATATTAAGCATAAATGTTGGCTTAGCTAATACCGTTAGAGTAGCAGATGCTACTGATTTACATCCTGTTGGGTTCTTTACCACAGCATAGATCACCTGATTAGACAAAGTGTTCGTATAAGGGCTACTCAAGGGGTTAGTTTCTGCATCTGCATCACCTTGAGATACATAGAAAGTGATTGTATTACTTGGATTTGGATTAATTGTAGTTGCTATAGTTGTTAGGTTAAAAGCTACAAAGCCATCTGTATTATCATCACAAAGTTTAGGATTGACGTGTTTTATATTTGGGTTTCCTACTACTTCTACTTCTATCTTCAGCCTGCTCAGGCTTACGCATAAAGTTGCTGGATCTATGCTTTCAACGTAATAATTATAGACTCCAGGAGTAGCATTTGTATGGTTATATGTCAAACTATTTACAAGCAGTGGAGTAAGTCCAGATTGGGTATCATACCAATTAGCATTTAAACCTGCTTCTACCATTACGGTCATCGTTAAAGGCACTGCACTTGCACATATCTTATATGTTATAGTACCCGTAGGCTTAGGAATGTCTGGGCAAGCACAGTTAGGAGAATTGATGGTCTGTTCTGCTACACATCCACTTGCTGCATTTGAAATCGTTATTAAGACCCCACTGCCAATAGGAATACCCACAATCTCTACGTTATTTGCATCAATAATATTTACTGTTCCAGGAAAAGCAGTCACAGTATTGCCATTTGACAAAACATTTACAATATAAGTGTTATTATCTGCAGCACATGAAACGTTCAAAATTTCATATTCAATTTCATCAATAATAGTCAATGATAAGATTGCAGTATCGCCAGGGCAATTATCTAATTCTTCTGTAAAATAATATAAGAGATAAGTACCTGGATCAACATTGTTGATATTGACAGCATTTGAATTACTTACATCTATACCTTCGTTATCATAATCAATCCAGAATCCTTGAGGAGCGGCATCTGGTGACAAATAAGAGTTTAGGTTAATAGTATTGCCATTTTTACAAATTTCTACTTCTACATCTTCCCCAGCATAATAAGGCTCGTCACCGTAGATAATAAATTGGACAATGTCTTCACATCCATCTGTGTTCTGCGCATAAATATAATAAATGCTTATTCCAAAAACTTCGACAAATGGACCTACTTCATTAAAGGTAGATGGGGGGCTTGAGTCATGATAAGTTAATGTAACATCTGTATTGTTTGCATCTACAACATCCAAAGTAGAAAGATCGAAAAATGATCCAATACAACTAATCGCAAATTCAGGATCGACAATTATGTCTGGAATAGTAAATGTGGTAATCTGTTGTAAGTAAGTTAAAATAACTCCAGTACAAGGATTTGTGTAAAACCATTCATTTTCTATAAGATTGTCACTAACTGTAGATGATAAAATAGCTGTGCCCATTATGCCACAAATACCTGTTAACCCATTATTTACTTCCAGAGTATTTGGTGCTGTATATGTCTCCCCACAATCCAAGGTTAAGTCTGCTGGAGGATTAATAAATACTGGATCTGCTGCAGGATCAACTGTGACAGTCCTAGATTCATTGATGGTACGGTTACACATATCTGTAAATGTCCAAGTATGTAATATTGTGCCACCACAAGCATCGTAATTGTTTATGACAATTGCTGTAGAAGTACCTTGTATTTGACAAACGCCTGATGCTCCATTAGTGTAATTTAAACTTAAATCTATGGTGCCCACTTCGTCACAATTAATAGTAATATCACTAGGAGAATTAACCCACGAAGCAATATTTGAAGGGTTTACACTAATATTTCTTATAGCAGATATTGATCTTCCGCAACCATCTGTAAAAGTCCATTGATCTGTTAATGTCCCTCCACATTCATTGGCAGACCCACCTCGTACCGAATTAGCTGTACCGGCAATTTGACAGACACCTGTTTCACCATTATTGTAATTTAAAGGCAAACCAGATGGTGGTATATTAGAACAATCCACAGTAATATCTGGTGGAGTTGGGTCAAATATGGCAGGCGGCAACGGATTGACAGTTATATTTTGTGTTTGTACAGTTACTCTTCCACAAAGGTCTGTATGAGTCCATTGAAACTGAAAAGAACCTCCACATGGTGATGGAGTACCAACTAATACAGCTGGAACAGTCGCCTCAATAAGACAAGGAGCCATCTCTCCATTTGTCAACATCAATGAAGGAGCTGTAGATGGTATAGAAGCACAATTTACGGTAATATCTGCAGGTGGATTGATAAAATTAGCTTGTGGCGCCGGTTGAATTGTTATAGTTTGTGTCTCCGTAATTTCTCGACTACATTGATCGGTAAATTGCCAAGTGTAGACAATATTACCACCACATGAATTAGAATTGTCCATCACAGTTGGAGAAATGGTCCCCATTATTTCACATATGCCTGTTTGTCCATTTGTGTAATTTAAGTCAACTGGAGATGAAGGAATATTGTTACAAGACACCGTAATGTTTGCTGGCGGATTTACAAAAGTGGGAACTGGGATTGGCGTAATTGTAATATTTTGTGTGTGGTTAATTGGCCTTCCACATGCATCAATAAATTGCCACAGATGAGTAATCGTCCCTCCACAAATATCTCCCGTTCCAGATACTGTAGGGCTCACAGTTCCCATTATCTGACATGCTCCTGTTTCACCATTGTTGTAATCTAAATCTGGAGCTGTACCAGGTAAGTTGTTACAATCAACTGTCATATCTGCAGGAGGGTTAACAAATGCAGCTAAAGGCAATGGTGTAATTACAATGTTTTGAGTATGCATAATAGGTCTTCCACAAGGACCAACAAATTGCCACATGTAAGTTAAAGTTCCTCCACAAACATCAGAGGTGCCAGACATGGTTGGGGATACAGATCCCATAATTTCACATGCTCCTGTTTCTCCATTAGTATAATCTAAATCTGGAGCCGTACTTGGTATATTTTTGCAATCTACTGTAATATCTGCAGGTGGATTTATAAATGCAGCTAATGGCATCGGAGTAATTGTTATGGTTTGCGAATGGCTAATCGGTCTTCCGCAGACGTCAATAAATTGCCACATATAAGTAATTGTACCACCACAGATATCTCCTGTACCAGATACGGTTGGAGATACAGATCCCATAATTTCGCAGACTCCAGTCTCTCCATTAGTATAATCCAAATCTGGAGGTGTCCCTGGTAAATTATTGCAATCTACCGTTATACTTGCTGGAGGGTTAATAAATACAGCTATTGGGACAGGGTCCACGGTAATCAACTGAGTATGCGTTAGGGGTCTCCCACAATCATCTGTGGTCATCCATACATTTGTAAGCATTCCTCCGCAGAGGTCTGCCATGCCTGTAGTAGTTGGAGATACTATCATATTAAACCCACAAGATCCCGTCTCTCCATTGTCAACAGTTAGATCAGGAGCAGAAGTAGGGATTGCATCACATGATATTGTTTCATTACCTGGAGCATTAATAAACATTGCAACCGGCACTGGAGCAATAACTATAGTTTGAGTATGAGTTGCGGAATTGTTACAGCTATCGGTTACCTCCCAAGTACGAGTAATCATACCACCATTACACAAGTCTGCTGTGCCTGATTCCACTCCTGCTTTTAATCCTGCTCCCATACAGTTGTCTGTCCAGTCTAAATCTACAATTGCTGGTAAATCTGTGAAACAAGAATATGTTTCATTCCCAGGAGGGTTTGTAAACATTGGTGGAACATTATCTTCAAATCTAATTATGTCTTGTTCTATATCACAACAATTGTCATTACATGTTGGATAATCATTTGGAAATAAAGTACCAACAGTGGGTGTTGGGCCACCTTGCTTAACATTATAACTATATAATATAAAGTTTTCACACTTATCATGGGTGAAACTTCCAGAATTGACAAAATCTACCTGCAAAATTGTATTGGTACTGTTAGTGAGTATAATAAACTGATCCATGTCAGCATTGGTATTGTTACCAGATAAAGAATAGTTTACGACATCTCCAGGACATGCCGGATCCGGGTTGATGGTAAATGTTCCCGCATCAGCAGCAGCACAAACTACTATAGTTTTGCAATTGGGAAGTGGATCATCCGATTCAGGGATGCAGGGCAAATTGGAAACGTCTACACAAAGTTGATAAGTACCTGCTGTTGCCCATGTTATATTGGTAGAATACTTTTCAGTACCACTATCAATTAATACTCCATCCAGATAATAATAGAATTCCACTGCACCATTTAAGTTTTCAACGGTATAAGTATCAGTATTTCCTACACAAGTAGTGTCAGGGCCTGCTGGTGGCATAGTCCAAGGTGAGATCATTCCTGTGCCACACGTGCCAACTACATCAATAGAAACATCGCAAGCCGAGCCAGAACAGCCATCCATCATGAAATAATAAGTATTACCAATCACAAGGTTTGTAGCAGAAATAGTTTGCATGGTTGGATAATTACCAGAATTTGAGCCACATGCTTGACCTGTACTTGTAATGCAATCGATTGGGCCCCATGGTGAACCACAATTACTAAACAAGGCCATCTGAACCCCATAATCTGTCGCAGGGCTGCCTGGATTAAGATTTCCTTCTGAACAATTACTGATCGTAATTTCCATAGTTAAGCTGGTACACCAAGCAATGAAAGCAAACCAATTTACATTATTTGGCGACCCAGAACCTGATGCTCCAGGGCATAAATCATTGGAAGGAAGTCCACCTAAATTTTGCAATGGCGACATAGAAAAGGTAAAACCGTCTAATACATCAGGCGTACATAAGATACCGGCTGTACTACATAAACATCCAGGTCCATTTGGTGGTGAAGTACATGGCATTGGCGTACCTTGACTAAAACCAAATTGACAAACTGTGATTAATATTACTCCTGTAATTACATTCCTTATCATACCCAATATTTAAGACAATCTCATAGC
>JBBKVK010000242.1:0-2558 GCA_037968395.1 Saprospiraceae bacterium
AAAGAACGAAATCAATCGAATAAATTAGAAAACGAGAGGTAACACCGCATGATCACAGAATGCTTCCTTCGTCAGCACTCTGGATATGCATAATCCGTTATACTCCACCGAAAATAAAAAAGGAACTCTTTCAATACTAAATAAGTTTCAAAATATAGAAACATTGCCTATCTTTGAGAAAAATAGAAATTGAATTACTTTACAACAACATTCTTGGAAGAAGCTAAAGAATTTTTAGAGGGATTAGATGCAAAATCTGCAGCTAAACTTCTTTATATCATTGATGCTGCCGAACAAACAAATGACCCTAAACTCTTTAAAAAATTGAACGGTGAGATCTGGGAATTTAGGAGTAAATATCTAGGGAAACAGAATCGATTGTTAGCATTTTGGGATAAAACTCATGGCAAAGAAACGTTGGTTATAGCTACTCATGGGTTTATTAAGAAGTCTAAGAAAACTCCATCTAAGGAAATTGACAAGGCTAAAGCTTTAAGGGAATCGTACTTTTCTAACAAATTAAACAAATAATAATGGCATCTAAAGAAATGAAAACTTACACTCTTCAAGAAATGAAAGATCAGTTTATTGGGAAGACAGGAACAAAAGAACGAGAAGAGTACGAATACGAATTAAAGATGGATCTAATAGGCCGTATAATAAAACAGGCTCGTAAAGAAAGGAAATTAACTCAAGAACAGCTTGGAGATATTGTGGGTGTTAAAAAATCTCAAATTTCGAAGCTTGAAAATAATGCTAATAGTGCAACAATTGATACCATAGTTCGAGTATTTAAGGCATTAAAAGCTGAGGTCAACTTCAAAGTTAAACTGGAGAAAGAATACATACAATTAGTATAAAGAGAAAAAGGCGAGAGTATAACATGTGATATGAGATCAGACTTGCTATCGCTGCGTCCGCTCCATATCACCAAGACGTTATGCGTCATAATCGAACCGCTGAAAAAATACTAACATGAAGAGAGTTTACTTTTTTAATAAAATCACGCTGCTCTTTTTTGTCTTGGCATTTGTCAACTCGTGTAATGTACAGAACGGTAAAAGTTTGCAAAAAGACGATACCAAACAATCAAATAGTAGCAAAGCAAACCACCCGAAGATTGTCAAGACTCAGGGTTCAGGACCAGAGAATAATGTTTTTTGCGGGCTTTTAGATAAGTCTGGAAATCTATGGTTTGGTACCACTGGAGAAGGTGTCTATCACTTCGATGGAACATCATTTACCAATTACACCACTAAAGATGGACTCAATAGCAATTCTGTTTGGTCTATGATTGAAGAAAAGAATGGTAACATTTTATTCGGCACTGGTTATGGTATCTGCCGTTACGATGGAAAATCATTTGTCGATCTTACTCAAAATACGGCTTTAGGCAATACATCCATCTCTGCCATGTTAGAAGACAGTAAAGGTCACCTATGGGCTTGTGATTATAGATTCGGCCATTATGAAAGAGGCATCTACCTATATGACCCTTCTACCAAAAAGGCAAAGGGTGAAACTTTTGTTGACTTTTTGTCTCTCAACAATGTTCAAAATGATGAGGATGTTACACTAATTCGCACCAATTGTATTTTAGAGGATGCAGACGGGAATATTTGGTTTGCAGGTCAGAACAGAGAAGGTTTAATCCGCTACGATGGTAAAAGATTAAAACAATTTAGAGAGGAGGTCGGATTATACGATGAAGTATATCGTTCTATGCTTTTAGATAAAAAAGGAAACCTATGGTTGGGCACTCAGCCTCAGGGAGTGTTATGTTATATTTCCACAGAAGACCGGAAAGCTGAAAAACTCCTGACTTCAGAAAAGGGAAGCTTTATCGATATAACGGAAAATACAGGTCTTAAGAATTCAACTATTATGTCGATGATAGAAGATAAAAAGGGAAATCTGTGGTTCTCTACAGATGGAGAAGGCGTGTGGCGTTACGATGGAAAGGCTTTCAAAAATTTTAACACCGAAGACGGTCTTCTCAATAATTCTGTGGTTTGTATTGTAGAAGATAAAAAAGGTAATTTATGGTTCGGTACGAGGAATACAGGCTTATATCGCTATGATGGGAAGTCTATTGTCTGTTTTTCAGAGTAATTATAAGAACAACCTTTTTAAGTTGAGCTAATAATATATTAAGTGAAGTGTTTAAAAAACGCAAGTGATGGATTTAATAAAATTGAAACAATTAAAACGAACGCATAACAAAGCATATAACGATCAGTCGGGCTAAGCGCCCGACCGCCGTATATGCACACGTTAGTATCAATTATAGTAAACAATAAACAGAGAAAAATTAGACAGCTTGGCTAAATGATAAGAGATTTTAGCTAAAATATGAATAAGTTTTCAAATAAATTCGAACTGTAATTGATGGATTTTATTTAATCATTTAATTAAAATATTATGAAAAAAGTAAATTTATTATTTAGCTTATTAGCAATATTCGCTATAAGCCTTGTTATTTATTCTTGTAGTAAAGATCATGATCCTCCTCCTGAACATATTACAAATACAGGCGAAATACATATCTCAAATAGGTC